>NZ_JBEZGQ010000890.1:0-3436 GCF_040650095.1 Actinoplanes sp. NPDC048791
GAAGTTGGCCGAGCTGTCCTGGCCGACGACCAGGCCGTACAGCCACAGCACGAGGTAGATCGCGCCGCCGGCGATGAGGTACATGCGAGCGCCGGAAACCGTACGGGCCAGCGCGAAGGCCGCCAGCCCGAACAGCAGGTGGACGATGTTGTGCAGGATCGACACCTGGAAGATGCCGAGCAGCTTGGCCTCCGAGTGGTGCCCGGCGAAGCTCATCGTGTCGTAGTCGGTGGTGATGCCCGGGATGAAGCCCAGGATGCCGACGAGCACGAAGACCGCGCCGACGGCGAGCGCGGCGGTCTGGATGCGGGTCCGCGTCCGCGTGGCCGCGGGAGAGGTACTGGCCATGGTTCACTCCTGTCTCAAGGGACCGCCCGGATGCCCCTCCCGAAGGGCGTACAAACGCTGTTTAAAGGGCGCTCTCGCCGGTATTCCCCATCGATGCGAATCAGCGGAAAAGCTCTCGTCACGGCCGGCGCCGCAGCCGCCGGGGCCGTGACGGCATCCAGGATCGTGGTGGCCCGCCGGAACCGGGACCAGGAGGCCGGCCGCCGCCACGTCATCACCGTCAACCGTGCGTTCGACGACGCCGGCACCGGCAGCCTGCCCGCCCCGCTCGCCGCCCTCGGCGAAGCCGTCGAGGTCCGGCGGCAGCCCGCGCCGGGCGGCCGGGGCACCGAGTTCTCGGTCCGGGCGGTGTCCGGCAAAGTGTCCGCCGGCGAGATCCGGCGGGCGCTGCGCGAGGCCCGCTCGGAGCTGGAGATCGGTTACGTGCTGCTGCCCGGCGGTCCGACCACCCGGCCCACCCCACTCAACAAGCCGTTGCGCGAGGCCACCGCCCACGGCCGCGAAGGAGGTCTGCTGTGAAGGCACTGCAATGGCAGGGGGTCAACAAGCTCGCCGTCGGTGAGGTGCCCGACCCGCAGCTGCGCAACCCCGGCGACATCATCGTCAAGGTCCGGCGCACCGTCACCTGCGGCTCGGACCTGCACCTGCTCGGCGGCTACATCCCGTTCATGGAGAAGGGTGACGTGCTGGGCCACGAGTTCCTCGGCGAGGTGGTCGAGGTGGGCCCAGACGTCCGCCGCCACCGGGTCGGTGACCGGGTCGTCGTGTCGTCGTTCATCTCCTGCGGCAAGTGCTGGTTCTGCGAGCAGGAGCTCTACTCCCTCTGCGACAACGGCAACACCAACCCGGCGATCACCGAGGCGCTGTGGGGCCACGCGCCCGGCGGCTGCTTCGGCTACTCGCACGCGATGGGCGGCAACCCCGGCAGCCACGCCGAATACATCCGGGTGCCGTTCGCCGACGTCGGCGCCTTCGCGGTGCCGGAGGAGGTGAGTGACGAACGGGCGCTGTTCGCCTCGGACGCCGCCTCCACCGGCTGGATGGGCGCGGAACAGGGCGGCGTCAAGCCCGGAGACGTGGTGGCGGTGTGGGGCGCCGGGGGCGTCGGGCAGATGGCGGCGCGCGCCGCGGTGCTGCTCGGGGCGGAACGGGTCATCGTCATCGACCGCCTTGACAACCGCCTCCAGCAGGTCGAGAAGTACATCGGCGCCGAGACGCTCAACTTCGAACGGACCGACGTGGCCCTGGAACTGCGCGAGCGCAGTGGTGGCCGGGGACCCGACGTCTGCATCGAGGCGGTCGGGATGGAGGCCGCCGGCAAGGGCCCGCAGTACGCGTACGACCAGCTCAAGCAGCAGTTGCGGCTGCAGACCGACCGGCCGGTCGCGGTCCGCGAGGCGGTGCACGCCTGCCGCAAGGGCGGCTCGGTCTTCGTACTCGGTGTCTACGCCGGTTTCGTCGACAAGTTCCCGCTCGGCGCGCTGATGAACAAGGGCGTGACCATGCGCGGGGCGCAGATGCACGGGCAGCGCTACATCCCGATGCTGCTGGACCGGATGGCCCGCGGTGAGCTGATCACCGAGCACCTGGCCACCCACGTCATGCCGCTCGACCAGGCCCCCGAGGGCTACCGGATCTTCAAGGACAAGGAGGACAACTGCGTACGGGCCGTTTTTGTGCCCTAGCTGTATCAAACGGGACCTCCCGGTGCTCCTTCTCACCGCTACCACCGGTGCGACACCACGGGAGGAACCGGTATGCAGCACAATCCGAGCCGGCTGTCCGCGCGCGGGCCGATCGACCCGCGCCACGGCTTTCCACGCTGGTACAAGGACACGGCCGGGGTCCGCCTCGAGCTGGCCTTCGACCCGCTCGATCCGCGTACCCCGGCCATGGGCGACCTGCCCGACCCGGCCGCGCCGGTCAGCTTCCCGCGCAACTTCCCGGACGAGGCGTTCTACTTCCTCGCCGAGGCGGAGCTGCCGATCGGCGGCTCCGCCCGGCCGGGCCGGGCCCGGGTCGTGCTGGCCCTGGAGGCCGCCTTCGCCGGCACCGGCGCGGTCGCCGACCGACAGCAGCAGGTCTTCGCGCGGGTCCGGGTGCGCCTCGACGGCGGCATCCCCGGCGCCGCCTACACCTTCACCCACCCGTACGGGCAGACCGACCCGCTGGTGGCCGACGAGAACGGCCGGGTGTTCGTCACCGACGACGTCGGCGCCGCGCCGCTGCTGTTCGACACCGCCGTGACCGACGGCGAGGTGGCACCGTTCCTGCGCTGGAGTGCGGACGCGCCCGGCGGCTACCTCGGTGACGGCGGGGTTGAGCACACCGTCACCGGCAGCCCGCTGGGCTTCGACTTCTTCCGCGTCGAGGGCCCCGGCGTCGGTGACGTGGCCGGCGCGACCCCGGACCCGGCGGACCCCGGCAACCTCGACAAGGTCTTCACCGACCTGTTCACGCTCCAGGGCCGGATCTCCACCGTGGCCGGGTTCGGCCCGCTCACCGCCGGCAAGCAGGAGTTCGCCGCGGTCGACGGGCCCACCACGATCACCGTGACGTCCTCGCACGGCGGCAGCGACACCCGGCACGTACTGGTCACCGGGCCGGCCGCGGACCCCGACCCGCTCACCGCCGCGGCGGGACCCGACCGGCTGGCGACGGCGGCCGAGGTGGTGACCCTCGACGCGGGTGCCAGCACCGGCGCCGGGCTCGCGTACCACTGGGAACAGATCACCGGGACGCCCGTCACCCTGACCGGCGCCGACGAGGTCCGGGCGACCTTCGTGGCGCCCGCCGCGGGGGCGCTGGAATTCCGGCTCACCGTGCAGTCGGCCGCCGGTAGCGCCACCGACACCGTGTCGGTGCAGGTCAGCCCGTCGGTGCCGGGCACCGACACGATCACCGTCGACCGGGCGGAGTTCCGCACCGACTCCGGGCGCTGGCGCATCGAGGGCACCGCCACCGGCCCGCTGCCGGACCGCGTCACGGTGACCCTGGACGGCCTGGAGATCGGCAGTGCGCCGGTCGACACCACCTTCGCCTGGGACGTGCGCCGCACGGTGATCCCCGGCGAGACCGGCCTGACCCC
>NZ_JBEZGQ010000891.1:0-3432 GCF_040650095.1 Actinoplanes sp. NPDC048791
CCGGCGGGCTTCGTCGATGGGTACGGGATCAGCCGGGAACCTTGGCGACCACGAAGACCGACTGGCCGAACGGCGGCTTCACGATGCTCTCGGCGGCCTTGGTGATCGGCAGCACGACGCTGTCGTAGACCTTGACCATCGGGCCCTCCTTCGGCGCCAGCTTGAAGATGCTGGTCGCGCCGTAGTAGCCGATGAGGCCCAGGGCGTTCGCGTAGTGCAGCTTCTCGATGGTCAGGCCGGCCTCGGTCATGGCGGCGCGCATCGTCTTCTTGGTGTAGCGGCGGATGTGGCCCGTCGCGATGTCGACCTGGCTCATCGCGAACATGAAGGCCGGCACGATGAGGATGATCCGGCCGCCCGGGCGCACCAGGTCGGCCATGCTGCGCAGTGCGCCGACGTGGTCCTCGATGTGCTCGAGGACGTTGTACGACACGGCGGCGCTGTACTCACCGTTCGCCTCGGGCGAGGGCAGCAGCATCTGCCGCACGTCGATGTTGTCGTGGTCGGCCAGGCGCTCCTTGAGCTGCACCAGCCGGTCGGGGTCGGCCTCGGTCGCGGTGAAGCGGGGCAGGTGCTCCGCCCACTCCAGTGCGTAGTCGCCCAGGCCGCTGCCGATCTCGATCGGGTTGTCGCCCAGGTACGGGAGAGCGAGCTCCACGAACCACCGACGGTGGTTCACGGCCGTGGCGAGGCCTTCGAGCACTTCGGACTGGATCCGCTGGTCTCCAGTGATGTCTGCCATAAGTAAGGTTCCCTCGTCTTGCCGATCCGAGCTGACAGCGGGACCGGAAGAGTTAACCATCCGCTGCGCGCAACCGAAAGTTGAGCGGGGGGCGCCCGCTCATTTTTTGCCTGATTGAGACATTGACCCGTGGGTACCCACCGGCCTTACCCATCATGCACTGTGCGGGCCAGTGAGCGGAAATACATGCTTAGATATCGGGTCGATCACGCCTGCGCCGCCCGTCACAACACTGTTACCAACCTCGGTTAGGCTCGCCGATGCTATGACGATTACGGGTATTGACTCGACAGGTCAGTCGGCCGGCGGGAACGTTCTGCCGCCCGACCCCGCCGCCGACGCCGAAGACCTGGACGCGGAGCTGCGCGCGCTGGAAAGCGAGGTCGCCGCCGCGCCGATCCCGGTCATACCCGCTGTTGACGGTTCGGTCACACCCGCCGTCGACGTCGAGGTCGGCGGGCAGCCGGAGCCGGCGCCGCGGCCCCGGTGGTGGCGGTCTCTCACCTGGCGAGATGTTCTCGCAATAGTCACCTTCATTGCGGTAGCGGTCTTCATCACAGCCCCGTTGTGGCTCAATCTTGATCATGAGTTGCGCGATGATCCTCAGGATCAGGCATTCTTTGAGTGGATGTTGGCGCACGGTGCACGCGTGCTCACGGATGGCGTTTATCCGTTCTTCTCGGATCGCATGAATTACCCCGATGGGGTGAACATGATGGCCAACACGTCGGTGTTGGCCGTTTCGCTGCCGATGACGCCCGTCACTGCCATCTTCGGGCCGCATGTGGCGTTCAACGCGTTTCTTACGCTGGCCTTGGCAGTCACCGGTATTTCGTGGTATTTCGTGCTGTCCCGCCAGTTCGTCAGCTCCCGGCTGGCGGCGTGGGTCGGCGCGCTGTTCGCCACCTTCGCGCCGAGCATGATCTCGCACGCCGGCGGCCACCCGAACATCGTCTCGCAGTTCCTGGTGCCGCTGATCATCTGGCGCACGCTCGCGCTGCGGACACCGGGCCGGACGGTCCGCAACGGGCTGCTGCTCGCGGGCCTGCTGGTCTGGCAGGCGTTCATCAACCTCGAGATCCTCTTCATGACCGCGGTCGGGCTGGGCATCTTCTGCGTAGTGATGGCCGTCACGCGGCGCCGCAGTCAGCCGGGTGAGATCGCCACCTTCGTACGCGGGCTCGGTGTCGCGGCCGGTGCCACGCTGGCCGCGCTGGCCTACCCGCTCTACGTGCAGTTCTTCGGGCCGCAGAGCTACCACGGGCTGCCCGAGTTCGTCCGCTACTTCGGGGCCGACCTGGGCTCCTTCACCGCGTACGCGCAGCGCTCCATTGCCGGAAACAGCGTGACCGCGGGCCGCCTCGCCCAGAACGCCGCCGAGGAGAACGCGTTCTTCGGCTGGGGCCTGGTCATCCTCTTCTTCGGCCTGGTCGCCTGGATGCGTCGCAGCGTGACGATCGTGACCCTGGCCGGCGTGGCCCTGTTCTTCGGCGCGATGTCTCTCGGCCCGCGCATCCGGCTCAACGGCATCGACACCGGCGTCCCCGGCCTGTGGTCGCTGCTGCACAGCGTCCCGATCCTCAACTCGGCCGTGCCGACCCGCTGGGCCCTGGCGATCGCTCCGATCGTCGCCATCATGCTGGCGCTGGGCTGCCAGCGCGCCTCGGACCTGATGAAGGCCCAGCCGGCCGCCCGCGGCCCGGTCCGGGTGGCCATGATCACCGCGGTGGCCATGGCCCTGGTCCCGCTCACGCCGACCCCGCTGCGCACGACCCCGATGGACCCGGTCCCCGCGTTCGTGACCTCGGGCGCCTGGAAGCAGTACGTGGACGAAGACCACACGCTGGTCGCCCTGCCCTTGCCGGACAGCTCATACCCGGACCCGCTGCGCTGGAGTGCCTACACGGGCCAGGACATGCGGATCGTCAGCGCGTACGCCCTGCTGCCGAGCCGCAACCCGCTCGACCCGACGGACCGCTCGGCCCAGTTCGCCCCGCCGTGGCGCCCGACCAGCGGCCTGATGGCGTCGATCAAGCAGGGCAACCCGATCCCGGAGATCACCGAGACCCGGCGCGAGATGACCCTGGCCGACCTGCGGTACTGGAAGGCCGGGGTGGTGGTGCTGACCCCGCAGGTCCGCGACATCGAGATGCTGCGGGCGATGACCCAGCTGCTGGGCTTCCAGCCGACGTGGACCGGCGGCGCCTGGGTCTGGAACGTCCGCAACCTCGTCGACGCGGAGAAGGTCGACCAGTAAGCGCGGCCCGAGGTCGCCGCCTAGCTGTAGTGACTAGGACCGTTGTTGACGCGGCTGATGGGTGGCTGGCCTCCGAGCGCGGTGTGGGGGCGGTGGTGGTTGTAGGTGTGGAGCCATTCTGGCAGGGCGTCGGCGCGGTCCTGGCTGCTGGTGAAGGGCCGGGAGTAGATCCATTCGTCGCACATGGTGCGGTTGAAGCGTTCGGCTTTGCCGTTGGTCTGGGGCCGGTAGAAGCGGGTGAAGCGGGCTTGCGCGCCGAGCTCGGTCAGGGCGTCGCGCCAGGCGTGGCCGCGGCGGTAGGCCATCGCGTTGTCGGTCATGACGCGTTCGATGGTTGAGATGCCGAGGGCGGCGAAGTGGGCGGCGGCGCGGTGCAGGAAGCCGGCGCAGGTGGTGGTTTTCTCATCGGGGTGGATTTCGGCGTAGGCCAGGC
>NZ_JBEZGQ010000892.1:0-3432 GCF_040650095.1 Actinoplanes sp. NPDC048791
CGAGGGCCTCGGCGTACGCGGCACCGTGGACGGCGTCGAGATCCTGGTCGGCCGGCCTCGGCTGCTGGAGCGCGAACGTCTCGACGTGCCGGCCGGCCTGAAGCAGGCCGCCGCCGATGCCGAGGCTGCCGGGCGTACCGCGATCGTGGCCGGCTGGGACGGCCGGGCCCGCGCCGTGCTCGCGGTCGCGGACGCCGTCAAACCGACCAGCCGGCAGGCCGTCGCCGCCCTGCGCGCGCTGGGTCTGACGCCGGTGCTGCTGACCGGCGACAACACGACCGTGGCGCGGGCGGTGGCCGCCGAGGTCGGCATCACCGAGGTCGTCGCCGAGGTGCTGCCGGCCGACAAGGACCGCGCGGTCGCGGAGTTGCAGGGCCGAGGGCTCACCGTGGCGATGGTCGGCGACGGCGTCAACGACGCGCCCGCGCTGGCCCGCGCCGACGTCGGCATCGCCATCGGGGCCGGTACGGACGTGGCCATCGAGTCGGCCGGCGTGGTGCTCGCCTCGTCCGACCCGCGCGGGGTGACCGGGGTGATCCGGCTGTCCCGGGCGTCGTACCGCAAGATGGTGCAGAACCTGGGCTGGGCCGCCGGGTACAACGTCATCGCGATCCCGCTCGCCGCGGGCGTCCTGGCCTGGGCCGGGTTCACGCTCAGCCCGGCGGTCGGCGCCGTGCTCATGTCGGCGTCCACCATCGTCGTGGCGCTCAACGCGCAGCTGCTGCGGCGGGTGCGCCTCACCGCCGATCGGATGGCATGAAACACCCTGTCTTGATACCTCTAGGGGGTATGGGTACGATGACTGGCATGACGACGAAGACCTACACCGTGACCGGAATGACCTGCTCGCACTGCGTCGGCGCGGTCAGCGCCGAGGTCGGCCGGCTCCCCGGCGTCACCGACGTGCAGGTTGATCTGGCCACCGGCGCGGTCACGGTCACCAGCGAGCAGCCCGCCGACGACGAGGCGGTCACCGCGGCCGTCGACGAAGCGGGCTACGAGGTGGTGAAGTAGCGATGGGCACCCCACTCAAGCTCGGGTCCTTCGCGCTCGGCCTGGCTGTCGTGTTCTCCGCGGCGCTCGGTCTCGGCAACCTGGCCGGCCCGGCCGACAGCGCGACCACCACCACTACGGCCCACAGCGACGGCGGTCACGACAGTGCCGCCGCGGCGGCCGGCCCCGACGACCACGTGCCCGCCGGTCTGCAGATCACCCAGGACGGCTATCAACTCCAGCCGCTCTCCCCGGCCCTGGCCGTCGGCCAGCCGCAGCCGTTCGCCTTCCGGATCGCCGGGCCCGACGGCGCGCCCGTCACCAGTTACACCACGAGTCACGACAAGGACCTGCACCTGATCGTGGTACGCCGGGACCTGTCCGGCTTCCAGCACGTGCACCCCGCTCTCGCCGCGGACGGCACCTGGTCGATCCCGCTGGCAGTTACGGCAGCGGGGCAGTACAGGGTCTTCGCCGACTTCCGGCCCGCTGGGCACGCGGAAGGCCTCACGCTGGGCGCGGACGTGCCGGCGCCGGGCGACTACCGGCCACGGCCCCTGCCCGCAGCCTCGCGGACGGCCACCGTCGACGGCTACACCGTCACTCTGGAGGGCGACCTGGTTCCGGGTGCGTCGTCGAAGCTGACCCTGTCGATCGCCAAGGACGGCGCGCCGGTCACCGACCTCCAGCCGTACCTGGGCGCGTACGGACATCTTGTGGCTCTGCGGGCCGGCGATCTCGCCTACCTGCACGTCCACCCCGACGGAGCTCCCGGCGACGGCAAGACCACTGCCGGGCCGCAGGTCACCTTCTACGCTGAAGTTCCGTCGAGTGGCAGCTACCGGCTGTACCTGGACTTCCAGCACGCCGGCAAGGTGCGCACCGCCGAGTTCACCGCGACGGCGGGCACGCCCGCGGCGACACCGTCCGCCACCGACCACAGCCACGAGTGAGGGAGAGCAGCCATGGCATCAGGCGCCGAGCCGCTGCTGACGGCACCGAACCGGATCGAGCTGTCGATCGGTGGCATGACCTGTGCCTCGTGCGCGTCGCGGATCGAGAAGAAGCTCAACCGCATGGACGGGGTCACCGCCACGGTCAACTACGCCACCGAGAAGGCCTCCGTCGCGTTCCCGGACGCCGTCACCGCTGACGACCTGATCGCCACGGTGGAGAAGACCGGCTACACCGCCGAGGTGCCGCCCCCGCCGCGTACGGCGGACGATCCGGCGGAGCAGGCGCAGCCGGCCGACGAGCTGCGGGGGCTGCGGACCCGGCTGTGGACCTCGATCGTGCTGAGTGTGCCGGTGATCCTCCTGGCGATGATCCCGGCGCTGCAGTTCAACTACTGGCAGTGGCTGTCGCTGACGCTGGCCGCGCCGGTCGTCGTCTACGGCGGGCTGCCGTTCCACCGGGCAGCGTGGACCAACCTGCGGCACGGCGCCGCCACCATGGACACCCTCATCTCGCTGGGCACCCTGGCGGCGTTCGGCTGGTCGCTGTGGGCCCTGTTCTTCGGCACCGCCGGTATGCCCGGCATGGTCCACCCGTTCAGCTTCGCCGTGACCCGCGGCGACGGCGCCGGCAACATCTATCTCGAGGCCGCCGCTGGGGTCACCACCTTCATCCTGGCCGGCCGGTACTTCGAGGCCCGCTCCAAGCGCCGCGCCGGAGCCGCGCTGCGCGCGCTGATGGAGCTCGGTGCCAAGGATGTCGCCGTGCTGCGCAACGGCATCGAGACCCGCATCCCCGTCGGTCAGCTCGCGGTGGGCGACCGCTTCGTGGTACGGCCGGGGGAGAAGGTCGCCACCGACGGCGTTGTCGAGGACGGCGTCTCGGCGGTCGACGCCAGCATGCTCACCGGTGAGTCCGTACCCGTGGAGGTCGGCGCCGGGGACACCGTGGTCGGCGCGACCGTCAACGCCGGCGGCCGGCTGGTCGTGCGGGCCACCCGCATCGGCGCGGACACCCAGCTCGCGCAGATGGCGACCCTGGTCGAGCAGGCCCAGACCGGCAAGGCCGCGGTCCAGCGCCTCGCCGACCGCATCTCCGGGGTCTTCGTGCCGATCGTCATCGCCCTCGCCACCGCCACGCTGGGCTGGTGGGTCGGCACCGGCAGCGGCTGGACCGCCGCGTTCACCGCCGCGGTGTCGGTGCTCATCATCGCCTGCCCGTGTGCGCTGGGCCTGGCCACGCCGACCGCGCTGCTGGTCGGCACGGGCCGCGGCGCCCAGCTCGGCATCCTGATCAAGGGGCCGGAGGTGCTCGAGTCGACCCGTACGGTGGACACGGTCGTGCTGGACAAGACCGGGACCGTCACCACCGGCCGGATGACCCTGGTCGCCGCGCTGCCCGCCGACGGCGAGGACGCCGGAGAGGTGCTCCGGCTCGCCGGGGCGCTGGAGGCCGCGAGCGAGCACCCCATCGCCCGCGCCGTGG
>NZ_JBEZGQ010000893.1:0-3431 GCF_040650095.1 Actinoplanes sp. NPDC048791
CGGCGGGGTGCACGCGGCGCAGCGGGCTGCGGCTTGCGCGGCTGCCGGGGCGAGCGGGGTCGCGGTGCTGGGTGCGGTCATGGGCGCGGAAGATCCCGAGTCGGTGACCCGAACCCTGTCCCGGGCCTTCGCGGAGGCGGTGGAGGTGCGACGGTGCGCCGGACGAAGTGCCGGCCACGGCGAGGGCATGACGCTGGACGTGGCGGGGGTGTGGGCGTGACGCCGCGGGTGGTGTTGACCATTGCCGGGTCGGACAGCGGGGGTGGGGCTGGGATTCAGGCCGACCTGAAGACGTTCGCCGCGCTCGGGGTTTATGGGGTTTCTGTGGTGACGGCGGTTACCGCCCAGAACACGCTCGGCGTCACGGCCATCCATCCCGTGCCGGTGGACGTGGTGGCGGCCCAGCTGGACGCGGTGCTCGGAGACCTATCGCCTGATGCGGTCAAGGTGGGCATGATCGGGGACCCCGCGGTGGCTGAGCTCATCGCTTCCCGGGTCGGTGAGCTGCCCAATCTTGTCGTCGATCCGGTGCTGGTGGCCACCAGTGGGAGCCGGTTGTCCGGAGTGGACGCGGTTACGCCGCTGCTGCCGTACCGCTGCGTCCTGACGCCGAACCGGCAGGAAGCCGGCGCTCTGGTCGGTCGCCGGGTGACGACGGTGGCCGAGGCGGCCGGCGCGGCCGCCGAGCTGGCGGCCCGCGGTCCGGGGGCCGTCGTGGTCACCGGCAGCGAATCCGCCGTGGACGTGCTGCACGCGGACGGGGTGACCACCGTGCTCGACGGTGACCCGGTGCCCAGCGGCAACAACCACGGCTCGGGCTGCACTTTCTCGTCGGCGATCGCGGTGCGGCTGGCTCAGGGCGACCCGCTGCCGGTCGCCGTGCGCGCCGCGAAGGACTACGTGGGGCGGGCGCTGGCCGGCTCCCGCGACTGGAAGCTCGGCGCGGGACCGGGCCCCCTGGACCATTTCGGCTTCTCCCACTGAGCAACGACTGACCGGCTGTACCGGCGATCGGCGGTTCCGTGCTGCCGAATGCCGCCCTGTTTGCCCCTATATAGGAGGAACCATGAGGCGCAAGGTGTACGTCGAGGGCTCCCGTCCGGACCTGCGGGTGCCGTTCGCCGAGATCGACCTGACCGGGGACAATCCGCCGGTCCGGCTCTACGACACGTCCGGTCCCGGCAGTGACCCGGAGGCCGGCCTGCCGCCGCTGCGCGGGCCGTGGATCGCCGAGCGCGGTGACGTGGCGCCGGTGGCCGGTCCGGGAACGCCGCTGGCCGGCACCCGGCCCACCCAGCTCGCGTACGCCCGGGCCGGGATCGTCACGCCGGAGATGGAGTTCGTCGCGATCCGGGAGAACGTCGAGCCCGAGGTCGTCCGGGAGGAGATCGCGGCCGGGCGCGCGGTGCTGCCGGCCAACGTCAACCACCCGGAGATCGAGCCGATGATCATCGGGTCGCGCTTCCTGGTGAAGATCAACGCCAACATCGGTACGTCCGCAGTGACCTCGTCCGTGGCCGAGGAGGTCGAGAAGCTCACCTGGGCCACCCGCTGGGGCGCCGACACCGTCATGGACCTGTCCACCGGCAAGCGCATCCACGAGACCCGCGAGGCGATCGTGCGCAACTCCGCGGTGCCGATCGGTACGGTCCCGATCTACCAGGCCTTGGAGAAAGTGGACGGCGATCCGGTGAAGCTCTCCTGGGAGGTGTTCCGGGAGACCGTGATCGAGCAGGCCGAGCAGGGCGTCGACTACATGACCGTGCACGCCGGCGTGCTGCTGCCGTACGTGCCGCTGGCGGTGGACCGGGTCACCGGCATCGTGTCGCGCGGCGGCTCGATCATGGCGGCCTGGTGCCTGGCCCATCATCGGGAGAACTTCCTCTACGAGAACTTCGCGGAGCTGTGCTCGCTGCTGGCCCGCTACGACGTGACGTTCTCGCTGGGGGACGGGCTGCGGCCCGGGTCCATCGCGGACGCCAACGACGCTGCGCAGTTCGCCGAGCTGCGCACGCTCGGGGAGCTGACCCACGTCGCCTGGGAGCACGGGGTGCAGGTGATGATCGAGGGGCCGGGACACGTGCCCATGCACAAGATCAAGGAGAACGTCGACCTGCAGCAGGAGCTGTGCGGCGGGGCGCCGTTCTACACGCTCGGCCCGCTGACGACCGACATCGCGCCCGCGTACGACCACATCACCTCGGCCATCGGCGCGGCGATGATCGGCATGTTCGGCACCGCGATGCTCTGTTACGTCACGCCCAAGGAACACCTCGGGCTGCCCGACCGGGACGACGTGAAGGCCGGGGTGATCGCGTACAAGATCGCCGCGCACGCCGCCGACCTGGCCAAGGGGCACCCGGGCGCGCAGGACTGGGACGACGCGCTGAGCAAGGCCCGCTTCGAGTTCCGCTGGGAGGACCAGTTCAACCTGGCCCTCGACCCGGAGACCGCGCGGGCGTACCACGATGCGACCCTGCCGGCGGCGCCGGCGAAGACGGCCCACTTCTGCTCGATGTGCGGGCCCAAGTTCTGCTCCATGAAGATCACCCAAGAGCTCAAGGAGTACGCGGCCCGCGGCATGCAGGACAAGAGTGAGGAGTTCGTCTCCGCCGGCGGCCAGGTGTACCTGCCGATCAGCTCAGCTCAGAGCTTGTAGAAGTTGACGTAGTGGTCGGGGGTGAACCAGGTCTCGCGGGTGGACCGGTTCACCACGATCCGGTACGCGTCCCGCGCGGCACCCCGCGCCCGCGGGTACACGTCGTACTCGCTGTAGGTGGCATTGACCGGCAGCTGGCGCTCGCGGTTCTGGAACGTGCCACCGGTGTAGTTGTACTGCCCGTACGGCCAGCTGTACCAGCCCGCGCCGGTCGGCCAGCCGAGCGAGCTCCAGCCGGTGCGCGCGGTCCGGGCCGCCGAGCACCGGGACAACGTGCAGGTCGAATACACGGCGGCCTCGGCGGCGGCGGTGTGCGTCGGCGCGACCACAGCGGGGGCGACGAGGCTGCCGCCGGTGAGTGCGAAAGCGATGGCGACCGCCGACAACAGGCGGCGCAGGCGGGACGGGCGGGGTGCGTCAACGGACATGGCGGACTCCGTAGCGTCGGGGGCCCGTCCAGGCCGGGCCGTGCCCCCCATCCTGGAGCCGCCGGGCCGCACCGCGGTACATCCCCGACGCATCATTCCATCGGCGTTCGGCTATGCGTCGGCTCCCGCTGGCCGGCTATTTGCCGAGGCCGCTGACCCAGTCCACATAGTCCTCGTCCTTGCCGCCGCCCTTGGACCGGCGCTTGCCGTCCGGGGTCCCGTCGACCGGGCTCGGTGCCGCCTCGGCCCGCGGGGCCGGGGTGACCGGCAGCGGCGGGGTGACCGGATCGGGCTGCGGCAGCGGTGCGCTGATCGGCGTCGGCTCCGGCGTCAGCGGCTCGGCG
>NZ_JBEZGQ010000894.1:0-3425 GCF_040650095.1 Actinoplanes sp. NPDC048791
CGCGGACACCGCGACGGCCAGGCAGGCGGCCGGCAGCCACCGGCGGCACCGGTCGAGCAGGGCCGGCGGGGCGTCCAGCATCGCCACGAAGACGATCGGCATCAGCACCGCGCTGTAGTGGTACCTCGTCCCCCAGTAGTGCGGGTTGTCCGCCCAGAACCGCCAGGTCAGCGTGGGCAGGGTCAGTAACAGCAGCGGTGAGCGTACGGCGAGGAAGCCGGTCGGAAGCAGCAGCAGGACCACCGTCAGCAGTTTGACCGGGACCCCGGTCAGCAGGGCGCTGCCGGAGGTGTAGGTGTACGCGCCGGCCTGGTTGAACGCCGGGATGAGGACCCGGACGATGAGCAGGCCGGCGGCGACCGCACCGCCGATGGTCGTCAGGCCGAGGCGCCACCGGCCGCGCAGGACGAGGTAGGCGCCGATCGCCGCGACGGTCAGCGGCAGGTCCTCCTTGACCAGCAGCAGCGGCGCCGCCCAGGCCACGGCCACGCCCCACCGCCGCCGCACCAGGCCCTCGAGGCTGAACGCCAGGAGCGGGACGGCGAAGCAGATCTCGTGGAAGTCGAAGCCGGCCGCCTGCTGGATGCCCCAGGACAGCCCGTAGGCGGCGCCGATCGCCAGGCCACCCCCGGTCCCGAACCGCGCGACGGCCAGCCGGGTCACCGGCACCGCCGACAGTGCCAGCAGCGCGGCCTGCACGATCAGCAGGGTGATCGGGCTCGGGAACACCCGGTAGATCGGTGCGAGCAGGATCAGGATCGGATGGAAGTGGTCGCCGAGCAGGTGGACGCCGGGCCCTTTCAGCGGTGCCAGCGGAGCGCCCAGACCGGCGTAGCCGCGCACCCCCTGTTCGAAAATGCCCAGGTCAAAGGCATTGGTGCGCACCCTGAGGTGCTTCGTGACGGCCACCATGGCGTACGCCGAGAAGAGCGCCACCGCCAGCAGAACGACTCGTTTGAACACGCGGGCGATGATCGACACCGCCGCCTGAACCGGCCCTGAAGCAAGCTGAAGATCACTTCAGCCCGCCGGAGCGATCAGTCCTTCATGCGCAGGGTCTGACTGGGCGAGTGGCCGTACTGGGCGCGGTAGGCGGCGGCGAAGCGGCCCAGATGCAGGAATCCCCACCGGTAGGCGATCTCGGTGACGGTTCGCCCGCCGCTGTCCGGGCGGAGCAGGTCCTCGTGAGCCTTGGCGAGCCGAAGCCGGCGCAGGTACGTCATGGGGGACATGCCGGTATGCCGGTGGAAGCCTTCCTGCAGCGAGCGCACGCTCACTCCCGCTGTGCGCGCGAGATCGTTGATGGTGACGGCTCGTCCGGGGTCGGCCTCCATGCTGTCGATGGCGAGCTTGACGTGCCGGGGCCGGCTCGGCGTCACCGAGCCGGCGAGCTCGGCGCGGTACTGATGGTCGGTGGCCAGCAGGACGCCGGTCAGCACGCAGCTCCACAAGCGGCTGGCGATGAGCGGCTGGTGCAGGAGTCCGTTGTCGTTGTCCAGCTCGGCGTGGATGAGGCGCAGCATCCGGACGAGGCTGCGGCCCGGGCCGGTCGTGAAATCGTTCCCGAGCGGGATGTGCAGCGGTCCCTGCACGGGGTGGCCGAGGAGTTCAGCCAGCGTGCTCTCGAGCGCGACCGCGTCGATCTTCGTGGCGATCTGGCGGCAGCCGCCACTGATCAAGGGCTGGTCGACGCCCCCGGAAGGCCGGAACAACGTCGCCCACCCCGGGCCGGCGGCGGCCTCCGCGCCGTGCTGGCGGGCCTGCACGTGGCCGGCGAGGGGCAGGTTGAGCTGGTAGGCGTCCATATATCCGAGACCGGTCGACACGTCCACGCCGTACGCCAGGTCACCGACCGTCAACGGGCCGAGCTGGACGACGGTCAGATCGAACGAAAAGGCGTCCACCGCACTGCGGGGCTGCACGGTCAGCGGGCAATAGGACCAGTCGAACATCGCATTCGTCTCATCGGCGCTGGATGCGTGGTAGTGGACCGGGGCGCAGGACCGCCCGCCGTCTGAATCGGAATCCACTGGCATAGCAGAAGCATGCCGCCTCACCCGGACCCAGCCAATCGCTTGATGGTGGATCGGGCCGGTGCCCGCGAAGACCTTACGCACTTCTTACGGCCGGCTCCGAAGTTCAACTGACCCTCCGGCAGTGCCGTACCCGGGGACAGCAATGCACCGCTCGTTCGTCGGAGGTAGGGCAGACATGCGTAGGAGAACTGGTATCGCCGTGGCCGCGGGCCTGCTGTTGCTGGCTGGTGGCGTGTCGACAGGAATCGCATCGGCGCATGAAAACCCGGCCGGCAGGCGTGCCGAGGCGACCAAGGACAGTGCGGCGGCGAAGCGCGGCGGCATGGTCTTCGTCCAGTCGAACGACCCGCAGCGCAACTCGATCCTGGCCTTCCGGCGCGCGGCGGACGGCAAGCTGACGGCAGCCGGTGAGTATCCGACCGGGGGCCGCGGTGGTGCCCAGAAGGACAACCCGTTCGATCCCCTGGCGTCGCAGGATTCCCTCGTCTTCGACCGCAGGCACAGCATGATGATCGCGGTGAACGCGGGCAGCAACTCGGTCACCACCTTCCGGGTGCGAGACGGCAAGCTCACCCACCGGCGTACGGTGAAATCCGGCGGTGACTTCCCGGCGAGCATCGCCGTGTCCGGCCGGACCGTCTACGTCCTCAATGCCGGCGGCACCACGAACGTGACCGGCTTCCGGCTGAGCCATGACGGGCTGCGCCCGCTGGCCGGCTCGACCCGGAAACTGGGCATCACCAACGACGCCGTGCCGCTGTTCACCGATTCCCCGCCGCAGGTCGGCTTCAGCCCCGACGGCCGGCAGCTGCTGGTCACCACGAAGAGCAAGAACACGATCGAGGTTTTCGCGGCTGCCCACGACGGCATGCTCTCCGCCAAGCCGGTGACCACCGCGTCGACCGGGGACGTGCCGTTCTCGTTCGTGTTCGACCAGGCCGGTCATCTGCTGGTCACCGAGGCCGCCAAGTCCGGGGTCACCTCGTACACGCTGCGCAGGAACGGCACCCTGGAGGTCATCACGCCGTCGGTGGAGTCGGGCCAGCAGGTGCTGTGCTGGATCGCCCGGGCCGGCAAGTTCTTCTACGGCACCAACCCGGGCAGCTCGACCATCAGCCTCTACACGGTCGACGGCAAGGGAAAGGTGAGCATCGGCGGCAAGGACGGCGTGATCGCCGACGCCGGGGGCCCGGAGGCCGTCGCCGCGGCGGCGGCGGCCGAGCAGGACCCGGACGCCGAACCGGGCAAGGCGCCGGGTGCCGGCCCCATCGACCTGGCCGCCACGGCCGACGGCACCTTGCTGTACGTGCAGAACACCCTCGCGGGCACCATCGCGGGCGCCGGGCGAGTCGCCCATCCGGGTGTACGAGGTGAAGAACGGCTTGCGGT
>NZ_JBEZGQ010000895.1:0-3425 GCF_040650095.1 Actinoplanes sp. NPDC048791
CTACAGCGCCACCGTCGTCGACAAGGTCCGGCACAGCCGCGAGCCCCTCGTGGTCGAGGATCAGGACGAGCAGTCCCAGGTACGCGTACCCGAAAGCCCGGGCAGGCCCGGGCCGCAGCAGGCGCACGAGGCCCGCGATCAGGAACGGCGCCAGGAAGATCGACACCAGGACGAGCTGGATCGGGATGACCGCGACCCGGTTGCCTTCACCAGCGATGGACGCCGCCACCTGCGACTGCGGCCAGCCGTGAGCCGACTGCCAGAGCAGGTAAGGCAACGCCCCCAGCACCGCCAGCACCCCGCCGGCCAGGGCCTGCCACGTGAACAACAGCCGCCGTGGGCCCACCAGCGCCAGCGCCGCGCAAATGACGCCGACGACGATGCCGATCACCAGCTTGTTCAGCAGCCCGGCGGCGAGCACCGCACCCGCCGCGAGCAGCCAGCCGGGCCGGCCGCTCGTCAACGCCTTCAGCAGGCACACGATCACGCCCGCGGTGAACATCACGTCAAACGTGGCCGTGCTGACCAGATGACCGGTGACCAGCGCGACCGTGCCGACGGCCCACATGCCCGACGCCAGCAGCCGGGCCCGCCCGGAACCGCCGAGCAGGCCCGCGATCACGCTGACCAGCACCACGGTCGCGGCCGAGGCCAGCGCCGAGGCCAGCCGCAGGACGACCAGGGAGCCGTCGCCGAGCCGGTACAGCCCGGCCGACAGCAGCGGGGTGAGCACCGGCTGGTCGGGATAACCCCACGCGGGATGCTGCCCGGCGACGACGAAGTACAGCTCGTCGCGGTGCCAGCCGTACCGGGAGCTGGTCAGCACCAACAGCACGAGCAGCGCGGCGGCCACGAGCCACTCCGGACGTGTGCGGCGCACAAGGCAGACTACCGAAATTCCGGCGGTCACCGATTAGTTCGACGGGGCCGCCGAGTCGACAGTGCAACGGAACCTTGGAGAGGACGATCCCATGATCGAGCTGAACCCCGATCGCGCCCGGCGCGCGATCGTCGAACACACCGCACGCCTGGCCGACGCGGCCGTCGCGGCCGGCTCTGACGCTGCCGTGCCGACGACCCCCGGCTGGACCGTCGCCGACCTGGTCGAGCACGTGGGCCAGACCCAGCACTGGGTCGCGGAGATCATCGAACGGCGCATCACGGACCCCGCACAGCTGCCGACGGAGATGGCCGTGCTTCCCGCCGACCCGCGCGAGTGGCCGGCGTGGCTGTCGGAATCGGCGCAGCGGGTGGCGAGCGCGTGCTCCGACGATGCGCTGGACGCACCGGTGTTCAACGCATCGGGCGACGAGCGGTCCGGTACGCGCTTCTGGCTGACCAGCGTCCTCAACGAGACGGTCGTCCACGGCTTCGACGCGGAGAACGCGGCGGGCCGGCCGGTGGACATCAACGCCGACATCGCGGCTCCGCTCATCAGCAACCACTTCGCGATGCTCACCTCCCCGACGTGGGAGATGCTGCGGTCCGAGTCCGCCCACGCCATCCGGGGCACCGGGCAGACCCTGCAATGGGTGGCCACCGACCTCGCGGACGACGCGGACGCCTGGTCCGTCGAACGGCGGCCCGACGGGGCGACGTGGCAGCCGGGCACCCGGCCGGCCGACGTGACGGTGACCGGCCCGGCCGGATCGCTGCTGCTGACCCTGACCCGGCGACTTCCGCTCACCGGCGAAGGCGGCGACATCAGCGTCGACGGCGACGCCGGGCTGGTCCGGCACTGGATCGACCACACCGCCCATGTCAGCGACTGAAGATCGGGCACATGGCGTGGCGCGTTCGGGCCGCGGTGTGGCGGTCGTCGGGGCGGGGTCCGCATGATCGGCTCATGTCTGGAGTCAAGCTACGAGCTGTCGAGAATGCCGACGGTGCGATGGCCGGCAAGGTCTCGTGGCTGCCGGTGCCCCACGGACCGAACCCGCCCTCGCGGGCCCTGAACGTCGGCATGCGGCTGCACCCCGGCTTCCGCGGCCGTGGCGTCGGAACCCCGGCTCTGGTGCTGCTGGCGACCTACCTGTTCGACACCACGACGGTCGAGCGGTTGCAGGCGGAGACCGACGTCGAGAACATCGCCGCGCAACGCGGCCTGGAGAAGGCCGGCTTCCAGCGTGAGGGTGTGGCCCGGCACGCGCAGTTCCGCAAGGGCAAGTGGCACGACATGGTCGTCTACAGCCTGCTGCGTGGCGATCCCCGGCCGTGAGCAGCGCCGGGCCGGGTCGGCTCAGAGCCGGATGGCGATGCCGATCATCGGTGGGCGGCGCAACCGCAGCAGCTTGGCGACGCCGTTGCCGAGCCGAGAGGTGAGGTAGCGCCGGCCGAGGAGCTTGCGGGCGTTGGCTGTGCCGGCCTCGTCGAGGAGCCGGGCCGTGCCGGTGGCGCTCGGGGCGCCCGGTTCGACCTTGCCGCGGAGACTGCAGACCGTGACGATGACGTCGGGGTTGCGGCGGATCCGCTTGACCTTCCACGCCTCGGCCTCGGACACGATGATCAGCTCGTCGCCGTCCGGCACGTGCCAGACGGGCGTGGCCACCGGGGTGCCGTCCTTGCGGTAGGTCGTCAGGCTGACGTACTTGCTCCGGCGGATCTCCTGCGGCACGGTCATCGACCGATCTTATCGACCGCAGCACGGCGCGTGTCGGGGTCGGCTGTGGTAGAACCGCAGCACATGCGTTCCCGGAAGTACCGCATCGTCACGGCAGTCGAGCGGATCAACAACCGCCTGACACGCTTCGCTCTGCGCAGAGGCATCGCTCCGCGCGTGTTCGCCTTACTGGAGACGACCGGCCGGCGCACCGGGCTGCCACGGCACACCCCCGTCGGCAACGGCTGCGTCGGCGACACGTTCTGGTTGGTCGCCGCGCACGGAACTCAGGCGGACTGGGTCCGCAACCTCCAGGCCCATCCGGCGGTACGGGTGAAGGTCGGCGGCCACTGGCGTACGGGGGTCGCGGTGGTGCTGCCCGACGACGATGCGCTGGCCCGTTCGCGGACGCTGCCGTATCAGTGGGACGCAGCTCTGGGCCGGCTGATGGCCTCGAGCCCGTTGACCGTACGCATCGACCTGCGACCGCGATGAGGGTCATTGCAGGGTGAGGGCGTACAGCTTGATCCGGGTGTCGTCGGGCAGGGTGACCGACCGCAGTTCCTTGCCCGGGTCGACGGCCACCGCGACCCCGAAGAGGTTGACCGCCGGTCCGTCTGTGCCCTGCCCGGCCTTGATCCGGTGCGGCATGGCCAGCACGGCCGAGCCGGTGGCGCACCAGTCCGGGACCGTCACGCTCGTCGCGGCGGTGCTGCCGTCGGCGTAGCGGACGGTCACCGTGCCGGGCACCGGGCCGTGGTTCGCCGCGACGACGAGCCGCAGGGTGCTGCGCCGCAGCGCGGGCAGTGGCAGGGTCTGCCGGCCG
>NZ_JBEZGQ010000896.1:0-3418 GCF_040650095.1 Actinoplanes sp. NPDC048791
CCACCACCCACAGACAAAAAGAAAAACGACCCCGCAGAGCAAAACCCTGCGAGGCCGTATTTCAAAGAGAGTGGATCAGGAAACTCCAGGCGCCCCGTGGCACCGCTTGTACTTCTTGCCCGATCCGCAGTAGCAAGGAGCGTTCCGAGAAGGCCCGTTGCTGGCCTCAGCCTGCCCGGAGCTCCGCGGCCGGTTGCCCGACCCGTGAGCCGGACCAGCCGGAACGACGGGAGACCCCAGACCCAGAGCCGGAGCCTGCTGCTCCTGCTGGATCTGCGGCGCACCGGCACCGGCCTCGCCGTCGATCGTCGGCGCCGTGTACTGCAGGGCCTGCGGGCGACGGTTGCCGCCCAGGCCCTTGGCCCGGACCTCGACCCGCGAGTCGCCCTCGCCGTCGGTTGAGGTGCCCGGCAGGGCGACGGCCTGGCTCGGGTCGACCGTGACGGTGGGGGCTTCCTCGACCTGGACCTCGAGGTTGAAGAGGAAGCCGACAGCCTCCTCCTTGATGCCCTCCATCATCTGGTTGAACATGTCGAAGCCCTCGCGCTGGTACTCGACCACCGGGTCGCGCTGGGCGTACGCCCGCAGGCTGATGCCTTCCTGCAGGTAGTCCATCTCGTACAGGTGCTCGCGCCACTTGCGGTCGATCACCGCGAGCAGGACCTGGCGCTCGAGCTCGCGGACCGCGTCCTCGCCGAGCTCTTCCTCGCGGGCCGCGTACGCCGCCTGGGCGTCCTTCTTCAGCTCTTCGATCAGGTATTCCTGGTCGAGGGTGCTGCGCTCGCCACCGCTGTTCTCCACCAGGTCGTCGATGGTGACGCTGACCGGGTAGAGGCGCTTGAGGCTGACCCAGAGCTGGTCGAGGTCCCAGTCCTCGGCGTAGCCGTCGGAGGTGGCCGCGCGGACGTAGTCGGCGATCACGTCGTCGATCATGTGCTGGGCCTGGTCGTGCATGTCCTCGCCGTCGAGCACGCGCTTGCGCTCGGCGTAGATGACCATGCGCTGCTTGTTCAGCACCTCGTCGTACTTGAGGACGTTCTTGCGGATCTCCGCGTTCTGGCCCTCGATCTGGGTCTGGGCGCTGCGGATCTGCCGGGTGACCATCTTCGACTCGATGGGCACGTCCTCGGGGATGTTGAAGCGGTCCATGACCGCCTCGACCGCACCGGCGCGGAACCGCTTCATCAGGTCGTCCTGCAGCGACAGGTAGAACCGGGACTCACCCGGGTCGCCCTGGCGGCCGGAGCGGCCGCGGAGCTGGTTGTCGATGCGGCGGGAGTCGTGCCGTTCGGTGCCCAGGACGTACAGGCCGCCGGCGGCGATGACCTCGGCCGCCTCGACCTCGCAGGCTTCCTTCCAGGTGGGCAGGACCTCTTCGAGGGCCTTGGCGTACTCCTCCGCGTCCTCGACCGGGTCGAGGCCGCGCTGGCGCAGCTCGCTGGCGGCGAGGAACTCGGGGTTGCCACCGAGCAGGATGTCGGTGCCGCGACCGGCCATGTTGGTGGCCACCGTGACGCCGCCCTTGCGGCCGGCCTGCGCGATGATCGTGGCTTCCTGCGCGTGGAACTTGGCGTTCAGCACGCTGTGCGGGATGCCGCGCTTGCGCAGCAGCGTCGAGAGGATCTCGGAATTCTCCACCGAGACCGTGCCGACCAGGACGGGCTGGCCGGTGGCGTGCCGCTCGGCGATGTCCTCGATGACCGCGTTGAACTTGGCCTTCTCGGTCTTGTAGATGACATCCGGGTGGTCGATGCGGATCATCGGGCGGTGCGTCGGGATGGACACGACGCCGACCTTGTAGACCTGGTTGAACTCGCCGGCCTCGGTCTGCGCCGTACCGGTCATGCCGCCGAGCTTGTTGTAGAGCCGGAAGTAGTTCTGCAGGGTGATGGTCGCCAGGGTCTGGTTCTCCTGCTTGACCTCGACGCCTTCCTTGGCCTCGATGGCCTGGTGCATGCCCTCGTTGTAGCGGCGGCCGTGCAGGATGCGACCGGTGAACTCGTCGACGATCAGGACCTCGCCGTTCTCGTCGACGATGTAGTCCTTGTCCTTGCGGTACAGCTCCTTGGCCTTGATCGCGTTGTTGAGGTAGCCGACCAGCGGGGTGTTCACCGACTCGTACAGGTTGTCGATGCCGAGGCGGTCCTCGACCCGGGAGACGCCGCGCTCGGTGACCGCGACGGTGCGCTTGGCCTCGTCGACCTCGTAGTCGCCCTCGCCGTCCTTGCCCTTCTGCAGGCGGGCCACCAGGGCGGCGAACTCGCCGTACCAGCGGGCGGAGTGCTCGCCGGGGCCGGAGATGATCAGCGGGGTACGGGCCTCGTCGATGAGGATCGAGTCGACCTCGTCGACGATGGCGAAGTTGTGGCCGCGCTGGACCAGCTCGGCCGCCGACCACGCCATGTTGTCACGCAGGTAGTCGAAGCCGAACTCGTTGTTGGTGCCGTACGTGATGTCGCACTCGTAGGCGGCCCGGTGCTCGGCGGCCGGCCGGTTGGGCAGGATCACGCCCACGGTGAGGCCGAGGAACACGTGCACGCGGCCGACCCACTCGGCGTCACGCTGGGCGAGGTAGTCGTTCACCGTGATGATGTGCACGCCCTCACCGCTCAGCGCGTTGAGGTAGGCCGGGAAGACACCGGTCAGGGTCTTGCCCTCACCGGTCTTCATCTCCGGGATGTTGCCGAAGTGCAGCGCGGCGCCGCCCATGAGCTGGACGTCGTACGCACGCTGCCCCAGCACCCGCCGGGCTCCCTCGCGGGCCACCGCGAACGCCTCCACCAGCAACGAGTCCAGCGACTCGCCGTCGGCGACCCGCTCCTTGAACTGCTCGGTGCACTCACGCAACTCGTCGTCGGTGAGGTCGGTGTAGTCGTCCTCGATCGAGTTGACCGCGTTCGCGATCGCCTTGAGCCGTCGCACCATGCGGCCTTCGCCGGCGCGCAGGAATTTTTCCAAAATCGACACGGGTCAACGCTCCCCTAGACGGTCTGCCGAACCATCGTAGGCGTCTTGTCTGGGTGACCGTGACCCGAGCCTCCGGTTAACCTCGCAAAGACGGTGAAACAGGGCGACAAGTTCGCTGACAGCGCATCCGGACCGGCCGCTGCAACCTTTTGCCGGGCCAGGGCGTGTCGGGGCACGATGTCGGCGTGGAAACGGTCGCGATCCGTACCGGTGACTTGCTCCTGCGCCCCTGGCACGCCCGGGATGCGGAGGCGGTCTGCCGGGCGTGTCAGGATCCGGAACTGCACCGCCGGCTCACCGGCCTGCCTTGGCCGTACCGGATCTCGGACGCCGCCGCCTTCGTCGGCGAGTTCGCATTGCCGTCGTTGCCCGCGTACGGCACGCCCGCGCTCCCGGCCAGCTCGGCCAGAGCGGGCAGGCGTGCGCCGGTGGACGGGGTGAAGTCGATGAA
>NZ_JBEZGQ010000897.1:0-3416 GCF_040650095.1 Actinoplanes sp. NPDC048791
CGCGGCCTCCACCTCGCCGGGCTCGACCCGTACGCCCCGGATCTTGACCTGGGCGTCCGCGCGGCCGACGAATTCCAGCTGGCCGTCGGGCAGCCGGCGCACCACGTCCCCGGTCCGGTACATCCGCTCCCCGGGCGGGCCGAACGGGTCGGCCACGAACCGCTGGGCCGTCAGGGCCGGCCGCCCGGCGTAGCCGCGGGCCACGCCGGCACCGGCGAGATAGAGCTCGCCGGTCGCGGCTTCCCGCAGGTGGTCGTCGAGGACATAGGCCCGGACGTTGGGGATCGGCCGGCCGATCGGCGGCGTCCCCTCCGCACCGAGGGGCTCGCTCACGGTGGCGGCGACCGTCGTCTCGGTCGGCCCGTAGGCGTTGAGCATCACCCTGTTCCGGGACCAGCGGGCCACCGTCGCGGGCGGGCAGGCCTCCCCGGCGACGACCAGCGTGACGCCGTCCGGCAGCCCACCTCCGGTTTCCACAGCGGACAGCAGCGACGGCGGCAGCGTCACGTGGGTGACGCCGCGGCTTGCCACCAGCTCGGCCAGCGCGCGGCCGGGCACCAGCCGCGACCCGTCCGCCACGACCAGCGTCGCGCCCGACAGCAGGGTCGACCACAGCTCGGACACCGACGCGTCGAAGCTGACCGAGGCGAACTGCAGGCGCCGCTTGCCCGGGCCGAGCCCGAGCAGGGTCCGCTGCGCCGTCGCCAGGTTCGTCACGCCGCGATGGGTCACCACGACGCCCTTGGGCAGGCCGGTCGAGCCCGACGTGTAGATCACGTAGGCCGCGTGCTCCGGCAGCAGCGGGGCGTGCCGCTGGGCGTCCCGGAGGATGCCGGCGTCGTTCGAGGCGATCTCGTCAGCGGTCTTGGGGTCGTCCAGCACCAGCTCCGTGACGCCCGCGGTCGCCGAGGCCCGCGTGGCGGTCGTGGTCACCACGCACCGCACCCGGGCGTCCGACATCATGAACGCCGCCCGCGCGGCCGGGTAGGCGGCGTCCACCGGGACGTAGCTGCCGCCGGCCTTCACCACCGCCAGCGCCGCGACCACGAACTCGATCGACCGGTTGAGCACCAGCCCGACCGCGACCTCGGGACCGACGCCCTGGGCGACCAGAACGCGGGCCAGCCGGTTCGACCGCTCGTCCAGCTCCTGAAAGGACACCGTGGCGTCGTCGGCGACCACAGCCGGGTCGCTGCCGGCGCGTGCGACCTGCGCGGCGAACATCTCCGGCAGGGTCCGGGCCTCTTCGGCAGAGCTGATCAATGGCTCGTCTCCTCCGCTGTCACGCCGTCGTGCTCAGACCGTGCCAATCTGCTCGTTCAGCGTGGGCGGATCAAGATGAGACAATTCACCGGAAATAAAGTGCACAAAATCGGTCTGGAAAGAGTCTTAGGAGCGTGTCCGGTACAAAGTGGATTTGACGGTGGTCAAGGCAACGAGCTGGGCGTACCTATGACCCGTCGCCGAGGACCCGGCGCATCGGCTGCGGGGGAGTGCCCCTACGGACCCACTCCCGTGGGTAACCGAGCGACACCTCTTCGAAGCGGACGCCGTCGTAGTGGGTCGTCCGGGGAATGTGCAGATGGCCGTAGACCGCCACGGTCGCGCGGTACCGCCGGTGCCAGTCCGCCGTGAGCTCGGTGCCGCACCACTGCGCGAAGTCCGGATAGCGCAGCACGTCGGTCGGCTCGCGTACCAGCGGCCAGTGGCTGACCAGCACTGTGGACATCGCCGGGTCGATGGCGTCCAGCCGCTCGCGGGTCCGTGCCACCCGGTCCCAGCACCACGACTCCCGGTCCGGGAACGGCGCCGGATGCAGCATCATCTCGTCGGTGCAGACCACGCCGGCCTCGTACGCCCGGCGCAGCGACTCCTCCTTGCCGGTGACCCCGGGCACCCGGAACGAATAGTCGTAGAGCAGGAACAGCGGCGCCACCGTGACCGGGCCACCCGGCCCCGTCCACACCGGATAGTCGTCCTCCGGGGTGAGCACGCCGTTGTCCCGGCACATCCGGACGAGCGCGTCGTAGCGTTCCACGCCGCGCAGCTGCACCGGATCGTTCGGGTGGGTCCACAGCTCATGGTTGCCGGGCGCCCAGATCACCGTGGCGAAACGGTCCCGCAGCCCGGCCAGGGTCTGCTCGACGTCGGCGAAGACCTCGCCGACATCACCGGCCACGATGAGCCAGTCGTCCGCCGACTCCGGGCGCAGCCGGCCCGCGATCTTATTGTTCCTCGGGTACGAGACGTGCAGATCACTGACGGCGAACAGGCTCCCGGTCACCGCATCGATCATGTCAGAGCTCCGGCGCGGGCCCGGGTGGCGGGTTGACGCCCTCGACGAGGCTGCCCTCAGCGGCCAGGCGTTTGACCCGCTGCTGACCCCAGGCGCCGAGTGCGCTGAGGGCCTCGTTGAGGGAGATGCCGTCCGGAGTCAGCGAGTACTCCACGCGGGGCGGCACCTCGCGGTAGATCTCGCGGTCGACCAGCCCGTCCTCCTCCATCTCCCGCAGGTGCTGGACGAGCATCTTCTCGCTCACCCCCGGCAGTCCCCGCCGCAGCTCACCGAAGCGCCGGACGCCGTGGGTGTTGAGCTCCCAGAGGATCAACGACTTCCACTTACCGGTCACCACGTCCATCCCGGCATCGATGCCACAGATGTACGGTCCACGCCTCGCGCCGGCTGCCATCGTCCCCTCCACACTTACCTCTGGGTAAGTACCGAACAAAATAGTGGGTACTTGCCGGACCGACTGTACGGGCAAATCCTCAATACCCATGACCACAATCCTGGGTACGGGCGCGATGGGCACAGCCCTGGCCGAGACACTGCTGGACGCCGGCCTTCCCACGGTCGTGTGGAACCGCGACCCACGGCGGGCGCAGCCGTTGGCCGGCCGCGGCGCGATCCCCGCCGGCACCGTCGAGAAGGCCGTCACCGGCGACGGCGCGGTCGTCGTCTGCCTGTTCGATCACCGCTCGGTCCACGACGTCCTGGACCCGGTCGCCGCCGCGCTGACCGGCCGCGCCCTGATCAACCTGACCACGACCACACCCGCCGAATCGCGGGAGCTCGCCGCGTGGGCCGCCGGCCACGGCATCGCCTACCTCGACGGCGCGATCCTGGCCGTGCCCGCCATGATCGGCGGCCCCGGATCGGCGATCTTCTACGCCGGCGCGGAGGCCGTCTTCAACGAGCAGCGTGACCTGCTCGACCGGTGGGGCGAGAGCACCTTCTTCGGTGCTGACGCGGGACTCGCCGCGCTCCACGACATGGCGATGCTCACCGGCATGTACACGATGGTCGCCGGCTTCCTGCACGGCGCGGCGATGCTCGCCGCCGAGGGCGTCCCGGCGGCCGAGTTCGCCCGGCTGCAGGCGCCGTTCCTGGCCGCCATGACCGGCAGCTTCGCCGG
>NZ_JBEZGQ010000898.1:0-3413 GCF_040650095.1 Actinoplanes sp. NPDC048791
GGCCCGCTGGCCCGCTGGCCCGCTGGGATCGGCAGTCGCTGCCTCGTCAGACTTGCCGGTCCGTTGAACCGCCGGATTCGCTTGGTCCGTTCGACCGCCGGGCCTACCCGGCTCCGACTGGGCCGTCCGCCCGCCGGTCCGCCGTCCGCCGTCCGCCGTCCGCCGTCCGCCGTCCGCCGTCCGCCCAAGCCGAAACCCCGGCAAGCGCCCCACCCCCACCACCGGTAAGTTCCCCAAAACCAGTTCCCGCCAGATTCCCGGCCGATGTCGAGAACCCCCGCGGCAGCTTCGTCCATCGGTGACCGCGCCCACCGGGTGCGGCGCGAGGATAGGAATGACGCATGACCAAGTACCTGCTCATCGTGGATTACCAGCCCGGCGTCATCGACAAGCCGATGGACGAGTGGGCGCCCGGCGACATCAAGGCGCACATGGACTACTACGGCGCCTTGCGGGCTGAGCTGTTGGCCAGCGGTGAGCTTGTCTACCAGGAGGCGCTGACCGGGCCCGAGCTCGCCAAGGTCGTCACCAGCGACGGCGTCGCGGCGCCGGTGGTCACCGATGGGCCGTTCGCCGAGTCGAAGGAGATGCTGGCCGGGTTCCAGCTCGTTGATGTCGAGAGTGAGGAGCGGGCCCTCGAGATCGCCGCGCGGATCTCCGCGGTTCCCGGGCCCGGCGGGGTGCCGCAGCAGCAGCCGATCGGCGTACGCCGGGTGCTCGGTCCTTCCGACTTCGCCCTGCTGACGCCCGAGCTGTGACCGCGGCGCCGCTGTGATCGAGGGGCCACCCGTGGAGGACCTGCTGCGTGAGTTCGCGCCGCAGGTCCTCGGCGTTCTTGTGCGCCGCTTCGGGGATTTCGACGCCGCCGAGGATGCCGTGCAGGAGGCTTTGCTCGCCGCCGCGTTGCGGTGGCCTGTCGACGGCGTTCCGGACAATCCGCGCGGCTGGCTGATCCGGGCCGGCGCCAACAAGTTTGTTGATCAGGTCCGGAACGAGGTGGCCCGCCGGGAGCGGGAGCGGCGGGCCGCGTTCGAGGAGCCGCCGATCGACGTACCGGATCGGGACGACACCCTCACCTTGCTCTTCCTGTGCTGTCACCCGGCGCTGACGCCGGCCTCCGCCATCGCGCTCACCCTGCGCGCGGTCGGCGGCCTGACCACCGCCGAGATCGCGCATGCCTTCCTGGTGCCGGAGGCCACGATGGCGCAGCGGATCAGCCGGGCCAAGCAGCGGATCAAGGCCTCCGCGATCCCGCTCCGGCTGCCGGACCCGCCCGACCGGCGGGCCCGGCTGCGGTCGGTCCTGCACGTGCTCTACCTGATCTTCAATGAGGGGTACGCCGGCAGCACCGGCCCCGACGTGCACCGCACCGAACTTTCCGCCGAGGCGATCCGGCTGACCCGTACGGCGCACCGGATGCTCCCGGGTGACGGTGAGGTCGCCGGCCTGCTCGCGTTGATGCTGCTCACCGACGCCCGCCGCCCGGCTCGGACCGGTGCCGGCGGTGAGCTGATCCCGCTGGAGGAGCAGGACCGCAGCCGCTGGGACCGGCAGCTGATCAAGGAGGGGACCGCGCTGCTCGACGCGGCGATGACCAGCGGCACCGTCGGCGAGTATCAGTTGCAGGCGGCGATCGCGGCCCTGCACGACCGGGCTGCCCGGGTGCGGGACACCGACTGGCCGCAGATCCTCGCCCTGTACGGCCTCCTCGACCAGCTCACCGGCAACCCCATGGTCACGCTGAACCGGGCCGTCGCCGCGTCCATGGTGCACGGTCCGGCCGAAGGGCTGCGCCTGCTCGCCACCCTCGACGAGCGGCTGCCCGGCCACTACCGCCTCGACGCCGTCCGGGCGCACCTGTACGAGTGGTCCGGTGACACCGGGGCCGCTGTCACGCACTATCGAACCGCCGCCGCGCGCACCACCAGCGCCCCGGAACGGCATTATCTGACCACCCGCGCCGCCCGCCTGAACGAATTGCGGGAAAACAACAAATGAACGGCAGAGGCCGGCACCCGAAGAATTGCCCGGGTGCATTACCTTGGCGTCGTGTCCGCAGTTGTCATGGCGACGAGAAGATTGTTCCGCCCCGAAACCCCCGTACGCCTGCGCTTGTGGACCGCCCTGGTGATCGGCGTCGCCGTGGCCCTGCTCGCCGCTTCCGGCCTGCTGTTGTCCCAGCTGCGCGACCAGGTCCGCATCATCGGTGGTGCGGCGGCGCCGCAGGCCGCCACGGCCGCGGATCTGTATTTCGCTCTCAGTGATCTCGATGCCCAGGTCGCCCGAATGGTGCTGGTCGGTGATGCCGCGGAATTGTCCGGCAGTCAGCTCGACGCGCTCGGCACCTATCAGCAACGCAGCCGGCAGATCGACGAGGATCTGCAACGGTCACTGACCACGGTGACCGGGCCGGCCGACCGGGCCATTGTGCTGGAGCTGATGCACGACCTCGCCGTCTACCGCCGGTGGGTGTGGCAGACCCTCACCGCGCAGTCGCAGGCGCCGCCGCAGCCCCCGGGCCGGTTGCCGCCCGACGCGCTCGGCTACTACACCCAGGCGACCAACGTGCTGCACCTGCGGCTGCTGCCCACCGCCGACCGGCTGCGCGACGCCGGTGAGTCCCGTCTCGACCGGGCGTACGCCGCCAAGGCCACCACCGAGGCGTGGACAGTCGGACTGGCCGTGCTCCTCGGCGGGGGCCTAGTCCTGCTCCTCCTGATCCTCCAGGCGTTCCTGGCGCGGCGGTTCCGCCGCCTGCTCAACCCGGCCCTGGCTCTCGCCACAGTCCTCACCCTGGGCCTGACCGCGGGGATCTGCCTGGTCGTCGCCGGGCAGGGCCAGCGGCTCAGCGCCGCGCGCAACGATCACCTGACGCCCTATCTGGCGCTCTCCCGGGCCCGGGCGCTGAGCTACGACGCCGCCGCGGACACCAGCCGCTATCTGCTCAGCGGCAACCTGGCCCTCTACCGGCAGGACTTCACCGGCAAGTCGGCCCAGCTGGCCGAGGTCGCCGGGCAGCTGGACGCCGACGGTCAGGTGCGTGAGCGGTGGCTGGGCTATCAGCGGGACCATCAGCGGGTCGTGGCGCTGGCCGGCTCCGGGCGTACCCGGGCAGCGGTCGACGTGGTCACCGGCATCCGCCGCGGCGACGCGGCCTTCGATTTCTCCTACTTCGACGCCGCGGTCGGCGCGGCCGCCACGGCCCGCAAGGCCGGTTTCGACGCGGCCCTGCGGGACGGGGAACGGCTGCTGACCGGCTGGCCGCTGATCCCGCTGCCGGTCCTCGGGGTCGTCATGCTGCTCGTGCTGCTCGGCGTCCGCGCGCGGCTGGCGGAATACCGATGAGGGCGCCGCTGGGTCTCGCCGCCGTGCTGCTCGGCGTCTGCGCGCGGCTGGCGGAATACCGATGAGGG
>NZ_JBEZGQ010000899.1:0-3411 GCF_040650095.1 Actinoplanes sp. NPDC048791
CCGGCGAGGAAGCGGTTGGCCAGCGCCACGTCGTAGTCGTGGATCGCCGCGATGCCGATCTGCTCCACCACGCCGAGCGCCGGGGCGGCCCCGATCCAGCTGAACCACGCCGGTGACACGTCGAAGCGCCGCGCGTCGCCGGCCAGCCGCATCTCCGGGCCGTAGTAGGAGTCGTTCACGTCGGCACCGGCGAACCAGCCCGCGGCGATCGGCCGGACCCGGTCGCGGATCCGCGGACTCAGATAGGCGAACGCCGCGCCCCGCGGACACATCAGCCACTTGTACGCGCTGACGACCACCACGTCCGCCAGCTCGGCATCGAACGGCAGCCACCCGCACCCCTGGCTGGCGTCGACGACCACCGTGGCCCCCACCTCGCGGGCGGCCGCGACGACCCGCTCGTACGGGGCGACCTCCCCGGTGGCCGACTGGACCAGCGAGAACGCCACCACGTCGCAGCCCGCGGCCACCGTCTCGACCAGCCGGTCGGTCGGCACCGTGAGCACCTTCAGCCGGTCGCTGTGCACCAGCCAGGGGAACAGGTTCGACGTGAACTCGATCTCCGGCACCACCACCCGCGACCCGTCCGCGACGGCGGTGGCGACCGGGGCGATCAGCTGGGACGCCTGCGCACCGACCGCGACGTCGGCCTCGGGCACCCCGAGCAGGCGGGCGAAGCGGGCGCGGGCCAGCCCGGTGGCTCCGTCCCATTCGGTGGCGAAGGTCGCACCGGTCCGCCAGTCGCCGAGCGCGGCCTGCAATGCGTCCCACGCGGGCTGCGGCGGCAGGCCGTAGCCGGCGGTGTTCAACCAGCCGGGCAGTGCACTCCAGAGCTGCTGAGCTTCCCTGATATCCACTCGGCCGAGTCTTTCAGCGCAGCCGCCGGGCCGAAGCAGCCAATCGGGGCGTCGTGGACCCTAAGTGGCTCGTGGATCGGCACGGCGTCCGCGGCGGGCGGACCGCCAGCCTTCGATGACGGCCACGAAGAGCCCGAGAAGCGCCAGGACAGCGAGTGCGCCGGGCGCAGAGGTCCACACCGGCGTCGCGTAGCCGTCCTCGGTGGCGATCAGTTCCGGGTCCGCCGGGTCGGCGTAGACGATCAGCTCCCGGCCCTCGCGGACCTTGTCCATGATCCAGGGGTGGCGGAGGTTCGCGCTGTGCTGCTCACCCTGGACGGTGTAGCTGACCGTGAACCAGTGGTCGATCTCGTTGTCGTGGTCGCTGATGATGACCGCCTGCGTACGGGTGCCGTGCTCGACGACGTCCTGGCGGCGCTTGTCGTCGACGAGGAAGACGCCGGCTGCCAGCAGCCCGAAGACGACCGCGCCGAGCAACCCCCACTTCACCAGCGGCCGCCCGGCTAGCCCCACTCGCGGCGCACCATGGGCTCGGCCGGTCCCTCGTGCACCGGCTCGGTCTCCTCGGACTCGACCAGATCCTCCGGGCGGACCCGGTCGGGCAGGTGACCGAATCTGGTCTGCCGCAGGTGGGCCAGCTCCTCCTCCGTACGGGGCTCGGGCTCCTGATCACCACTCATCGCGGGCCTCCCTGGTCGAGCTCACCGGACGCGGAATCTCCATTGTCCACCCCCACTTCAAGCCAGGACGAGCTCGAGCAGCCCGGCGAGCTGTTCGCGCTGACGGGGGTCGAGCCGGCCGGTCGCCGGGGCCAGGTCCCGCTGGATCTCGGCCTGCACCCGGTCGGCCAGTTCGAGGCCGGCCGGGGTGATGAACACGTCGACGACCCGCTTGTCGCCGGGATTGCGGTCACGGGCCAGCAGTCCCCGGCGTTCGGCCCGGTCGACGAGGCCGGACATCGTCGACTTGTCCAGGCCGAGGTACCCGGCCAGCTCGGTCATCCGCAGGCGGCGGTCCCGCAGGATGCCGAGGACCCGCAGCTGAGTCAGGGACAGGTCGTGCGCGGCGCCGACCCGGGTGAGCACTCCCATGACCCGGAAGGCGCTGCGGACCAGGGCGTCGTCCACGACGGCGTCGGAAGTCATGCCCTCAGACTAGTTGACATGGTTTGTAATACCAATCATTATCGAGGTAGTTGGTAATACAAACCATCCCCTCCGGAGGTCACCATGCACGCAGCGGTCATCACCGCGTTCGACGCCCCGCCGACCTACCGCGAGCACCCGGAGCCGGTCGCCGGCAACGACCACGAGCTGGTCGTCGAGGTCCTCGCGGCGGGCCTGCACCACCTGGTCCGGGCCAAGGCGAACGGCACGCACTACAGCAGCGCGGCCCCGCTCCCGCTGGTCCCGGGCGTCGACGGGGTCGTCCGGGATCCCGCCGGGCGCCTGCGTTACGCGGTGCTGGACGACACCGCTCTGGGCACGTTCGCGGACCGCACCGTGATCGACGTCCGCCGCAGCGTGCCGCTGCCCGACGACATCGACCCGGTCCGGATCGCCGCGGCGATGAACCCGGCGATGTCCTCCTGGGTGGCGCTGCGCCGGCGCATCTCCTTCCAGGCGGGCCAGCGTGTCCTCGTGCTCGGCGCCACCGGCAACGCCGGGCGGATGGCGGTCCAGATCGCCAGGCAGTTCGGCGCCGCGCACGTCATCGGCTGCGGCCGCGACACCGCGCGGCTGGCCGGTCTGGCCGCCGTCGGCGCGGACGAGACGATCACCTTCGACGAGGTCGATCGCGCGGCGGATGTCGACGTCGTCATCGACTACGTCTGGGGCGAGCCGTCCGCCCGCGCCATGACGGCGCTGCTGACCGCGCGGGCCGACCGGAGTGCCCCGCTGAGCTGGATCCAGATCGGCTCGGTGGCCGGCGGGACGGCCCCGGTGCCGTCCGTGGCCCTGCGCGGGGCGAGGCTGCAGATCGTCGGCAGCGGCATCGGCTCCGTCCCCGCGCGCGACTTCCTCGCGGAACTGCCGGAGCTGGCCGCCGCGGTCGCGAACGGCGCGCTCGACGTACGGCCGCACACCGTGCCGCTCGCCGAGGTCTCACAGGCCTGGGCGACCCGGACCGACGACCGGATCGTCTTCGTGCCGTGAATCACGTTGCCTAAGGGTCTTAGGTAACTGCATAGTGGGCTTAGGAAGAGGGGAGCGGTCGTGTCGCGAGCGGGAGTGACGCCGGAGCGTCTGGTGCGAGCCGGGGCGGATCTGGCCGACGAGGTCGGCTTCGACCAGGTCACCGTGTCTGCGCTGGCCCGGCAGTTCGACGTCAAGGTGCCGAGCCTGTACGCCCACGTCGAGGGCTCGCGCGACCTCAGGACCCGGATCGCTCTCCTCGCCCTCGACGAGCTCGCCGACCTCAGTGCGGCGGCGCTGGCCGGCCCGTCGCGCACGGCCGCCCAGAGCGCGCTGGGCGACGCCGACCGCGACTACGCCCCCGCCCACCCCGGCCGGGATTCCGCCCCCCGCCTGCGGCACGACCCGGCGACCTCGGC
>NZ_JBEZGQ010000900.1:0-3408 GCF_040650095.1 Actinoplanes sp. NPDC048791
TCTGCTGCGGACGCCGCCCGGACGGGCCGCCGCCTCGCGGGTGCTGTTCGGTGACGGCTCGTTCCCGGACGTGCTGGACCCCGCACACGGCGATGCCGGTGAGTCGCGGGGACCCACCGGCATCGTCGTGCCGCGCTGACCGTCAGCTGGTCGGGAAGTTGTCCGGGGTCCGGATGCGGCTGCGGATCAGCGCACCCGATTCGGAGAGGACACCGGTGCCCGCGTACGTGCCGCCGGCGCACGTGCCGGCCCGGAACGCCGCGCTGCCCTCACCGGCGTCGGAGAACGTCCAGTTCGCGTAGCTGATCTTGAGCCGGTCGAGCAGGTCGAGCCACGCCGTGCTGCTCGCCGTGTCGACGGCACCGCCACCGGTGGCGCTCACCGTGCCGAACTCGGTCACGAACAGCGGCAGCGCGGTGGCCGCCCGCTCCACCTCGGCGCGGTAGTTGTCCTTGTGCGACGCCGCGTAGAAGTGGAACGCGTACATGATGTTGGTGGCCCGGACCGGGTTGGCGGTGATCTCGCTCGAGCCGGAACCGTCCGAGACGCCCAGCGAGGACCAGCCCCGGGTGCCGACGATGATCACGGCGTCCGGGTCGTTCGCGCGGATCACCGGGATGACCTGCTCGGCGTAGTTCTTGATGCCGGTCCAGCTCACGCCGTTGGGCTCGTTCGCGATCTCGTAGATCACGTTCTTCTTGGCGGCGTTGCGGGTGGAGACGGCGGCGAAGAAGGTCTTGGCCCGTTCGAGGTTGTAGTTGGGGTCGCCCGGCGTGAGGGTGTGGAAGTCGATCAGCGCGTACATGCCGCGGGCCTCGGCCAGGTCGACCAGGTTGTTGACCTGGGAGGTGAAGCCGGCCGGGTTGGTCTCGTAGCCGCCCTCCTGCACGTACATCGCGATCCGGAACAGGTCGGCCTGCCAGTCGTTGGCCAGCGCGTCCAGGGAGGCGTTGTTGTAGCAGTTGGCGAACCACTGCAGGCCGTGCGTGCTCATGCCGCGCAGCTGGATCGGCCGGTTGTACTGGTTGCACAGGTTGACGCCGCAGACGTGCAGCTGGCCGTTGATCGCCACCGGCGTCCGGCCGGCCGGCGCGGTGGTCGGCGGCGCGCTGGGCGTGGTGGTCCGCGTCGGTGTCGGGCTCGCGGTGGGCGACGACGGCGTGCCGGAGCCGTCGCAGGAGCGGCCGTTGACCAGGCAGGTGGTGGGCCGTCCGGTGCCGTTGAGGACCAGGCCGAACTCGGTCGACGCGCCGGCGGCGAGGGCGGCGTTCCAGCCGGCCGGGGTGAACGTGTACGCGCCGCCGGAGCTCGCCTGGGTGGCGTTCCAGCTGTTGACCACGGTCGTCCCGGCGGGCAGGCTGAGCTCCACCCGCCAGGTGGAGATGGTCGCCGAGGTGTCGTTCTTGACCACCACGTTCGCCTGGTAGCCGGCGTTCCAGGAGTTCGTCACGGTGAACGCGGCGGTCTCCGCGGACGCCGGCATGGCGATCAAAGCCACCGCCGAGGCGGCGGCGATGATCCCGCCGGCCGCGAGGAGCTTGAGTCTGAGGCTGCGCATGAAGGGGGCTCCGTCGGATCAGGGGGAGGACGGGTGCGTGGGAGCGCTCCCACGACGGCCGACTGTAACCCTCCGGGTGAAGCGGCGCAATGTGAGTCGGGCTAGCCGAGGCCCAGTACGGGCCGGCACTGCTCAACGCCGATCAGGTCGATGTCCGCGCGGCTGATCCGCTGCCAGGCGTCCCGGGTGAGCCGCCACCGCTGGATCCGCGCGGGCTCGCCGCGGCGGGTGTCCCAGTCCGTACCGTTCGGTTCGTAGCCCAGGGCGCGGGAGACGTGATTGGACGCCTCGTTGTCGACGAACGCGTCGCTGCCGGCCTCCCGTGCGCCCAGTCCGGCGAAGGCCAGCTGGAGGATCGCCGCCCGCATCTCTTTACCCAGCCCCCGTCCGCGGCTGCCCGGGGTCAGCCACGAGAAGCTGGTCACCGTGCCGAACCGGGTGAAGTTCGTGCCGATGAGGTCCTGCATGCCGACCGGTTCGCCGTCGACGAGCACGACGAAGTACAGCCGCCAGGCATCCGGGCTCACCCGGGCCCGGCCGGCCCAGATGCCACGCAGCCACCGCCACTCGCGTTCCGGATTGTCGGCGTAGAGCGACATCGGGTCGTCGAACGGCCACGGCGCCGCGTCGGCGATCCCGGCCCGCACCAGCGGCACGAGCCGTTCCAGTAGGTCGTCGGACGCACCGGCCAGCGTCAGGCGCGGCGTGCGGATCTCGACGTTCAGCGGGGGATAGGTGTGGGCCACGCCCGGACGCTAGCCAGGCCGCCCGGCCGGTGCACCCGGTTTTGCCGGCCCGGCTCGGCCCGGGGGAGGCTCAGCCGGGTCCTTCGAGGATGGCCGCGGTGAGCATCCGGCGGAGCCAGTCCTCGTAGCGCTCGGGTGGCCAGCCGCGGCCGGTCGTGCACAGCCGGTAGACCTCGGGGGCGGTCAGCAGCCACGCCTCGTCGGCTGCCTGGGCGGGATCGCGCCCGGCGGGCAGGAGGCCGGCGGCGGCGAGGTGGCCGACGAAAGCGGTGACGCCGGCCAGGCGCTCCCGGTCGGTCTCCGCCGCGATCTCGGCCGCCTCGGTGCCGCCGGTGCTCAGGGCGGCGGTCACGGCTCCGAGCCGCTCGGAGACACCGCGGGCGATCCGGGCGTACGCCGCTATCTTGCGGACCGGGTCGGGCTCGGCGAGCAGGGCCCGCACCTCGGGTCGCTCGCCCATCGGTACGGGTGCGTCGTCGCCGGCCAGGGTGACGTCGTACATCGCTTTGACCAGGCCGCGTTTGCCGCCGAAGGTCTTGTAGACGGTCTCCTGGGAGACGCCGGCGCCCTCCGCCACCGCGCGGATGGTCAGGCCCGCGTACCCGTGCCGGAGCAGGCCCTCCCGGCAGGCGTCCAGGATCTCCGCCCGGCGCCGCCGGGCCTGCTCCTGGCGGCCGGAACTGTCGTAGGTGCGACGGGAAGGAGCGGGTGGGCGCGGCACGTCCCCATGCTACGGTCATTTGGATACAGCGGTGCTGTATCCAATGATGGGGGGTCTGAGCATGGACTTCGCGCATGCCTATCTGCTCGCGCTGGCGGCGTTGACGGCCTACGTCGGCGGTGTCTCCGCGCTGACCACGCGGGTGAGTTACCCGCTCTACGCCGCTGTCCCGGCCGCGGCGTTCGTCGCTTACCACCGCCGGTACAGCCGGCAGATCCTTCCGGTGGTGATCGTCCCGGGGTTCACCAGCTTCCTCGCCTGCCTGGCTCTGCCGCTGGTCCGGCCGGCCGCGGTGCCGCTCGGGGTGGCCGCGCTGATCGCCGCCGGTACCGACTGCGGCCGGACCCGCCGGACACGCCGCACGAGCAGGGCATCTCCGCCGT
>NZ_JBEZGQ010000901.1:0-3402 GCF_040650095.1 Actinoplanes sp. NPDC048791
GCGCTGGCCGCCCGGACCGGGTCGATCTTCGTCGACCGGACCCGGCCGAAGCGGCTGCCGGCGACGGTGGCCGGGGTCACCGCGGCGCTGCGGGCCGGTCGGTCGGTCGCGGTCTTCCCGGAGGGTACGACGTTCTGCGGCGCCGAACGCGGGCGCTTCCGGCCGGCGGTCTTCCAGGCGGCGGTGGACGCGGGCGCCCCGGTCGTGCCGATCGCGATCCGGTACGGCTCCCCGCAGGCGTCCTTCGTCGGCGACGACACCCTCTGGTCCTCGGTCCGCCGGGTGGCCGGTCTGCGCGGCCTGACCGTGACGCTCGTCGGCTCACCCGCGCTGCGCCCGGAGCCCGGTGCGGACCGACGGGCACTCGCCCGGGCAGCTCAGGCATCGGCCGGACTGCGGTCCACCACGTTCGATCTTGCCGCTTAGCGGGCTCACAGAAAACTTTCAGGCACTGTGCAGCGCAGGCGCAGCGACCTGGACGAAGATGGTGGGCATGGCCGCTACCCAGACCCAGGGAAAGCAGAGCGAGGCGAAGCTCCTCGTCGTCGAGGACGACGCGAACATCCTCGAGCTGCTCTCCGCCAGCCTGCGTTTCGCAGGGTTCGACGTCAGCACCGCCACCAGCGGCAGCGCCGCCGTCAGCGCGGCCAAGAACGCCACCCCTGACCTCGTCGTCCTCGACGTGATGCTGCCCGACCTCGACGGTTTCGAGGTCATCCGGCTCATGCGCGAGGGCGGCGCCCGTACGCCCGTGGTCTTCCTGACCGCCCGCGACGGCACCGACGACAAGATCCGGGGCCTCACGCTCGGCGGCGACGACTACGTGACCAAGCCGTTCAGCCTGGAGGAGCTCACCGCCCGGATCCGGGCCGTGCTGCGCCGCACCACCGCCGGTGACGAGGAGCCGTCGCGCCTGGTCTTCGCCGACCTCGAGCTCGACGAGGAGACGCACGAGGTCTACCGGGCCGGTCAGCGCGTGCAGCTCTCGCCCACCGAGTTCAAGCTGCTGCGGTACCTGATGCTCAACGCCAACCGGGTGCTCTCCAAGGCGCAGATCCTCGACCACGTGTGGAAGTACGACTTCCGGGGTGACGACAACATCGTGGAGTCGTACATCTCGTACCTGCGCCGCAAGGTGGACAACGTCCAGCCGCGACTGATCCACACGCTCCGCGGCGTCGGCTACGTGCTGCGCAAACCCGCGGCATGAGCCGACCGTGTCCCTGACCATCACCGACCGGGTCCGCAGCCACGTCCCCGAGACCAACCTGCGGCGGGTGCCGTTGCGCACCAAGCTCGTCGCCGCCGTGCTGGCTCTGGTGTTCGCGGCGCTGTCCCTGATCAGCGCCGCGAGCACCTACGCGCTGCACAGCTACATGATCAACCGGCTGGACGTGGGCCTGGTCCGGTTCACCGACACCCTGGAGAACCTCAAGGGCAACGAGACGCTGATCCTGCCGGCCGACTACTACGTCAACGTCACCACGGTGGACGGCATCGGCGACCCGGACTACCCGAAGTACGACCCCGCGCTGAAGCCGAGCCAGCTGCCGCCGGTGCTCAAGGGCGTCAACGAGGTCAACAAGCACATCGGCAAGCAGTACACGGTCAAGTCCGCCGACGGCACGGTGATCTGGCGGATGCTCGTCACCTACGTCAACGGCGGCACCGTGCTGCACGCCGGGCAGCGGCTGCGCGGCATCGACGAGGCCATCGCCCGGCTCATCTGGGTCGACGTCCTGGTCGGCGCCGGGGTGCTGTTCGCCCTGGCCGCGGTGGGCGCGGCCATCGTGCGGCAGAGCCTGATCCCGCTGGGGCAGATCGAGCGGACCGCCGCCGCCATCGCGGCCGGCGACCTCACCCAGCGGGTGCCCGATCCGGAGCCCGACGAGGGTGAACCCAAGACCGAACTGGGCCGGCTGTCCCGGGCCCTGAACGCGATGCTGGCCCAGATCGAGGCGGCCTTCACCGCCCGGGCGCTGTCCGAGACCGCCGCCCGCGCCGCGGAATCGCAGGCCAGGGACGCCGCCGAGGCCGCGCAGATCTCCGAGGCCCGCGCGGTGCGCTCGGAGCAGAAGATGCGCCAGTTCGTCGCGGACGCCTCGCACGAACTGCGCACCCCGCTGACCTCCATCCGCGGTTTCGCCGAGCTGTACCGCCAGGGCGCGGTCGCCAACCCGGAGGACACCGCCAAGCTGGTACGCCGTATCGAGGACGAGGCCGCCCGGATGGGGCTGCTGGTCGAGGACCTGCTGCTGCTGGCCCGCCTGGACCGTGAGCGCCCGGTCGAGCTGGCCCCGGTGGAGCTGCCGGTGCTGGCCATGGACGCGGTGCAGGCCGCCCGGGCCACCGCCCCGGACCGCAAGATCGAGCTGGACGTGCGGGAGTCGCCGGAGAAGCTGGTCGCGTACGGCGACGACGCCCGGCTGCGGCAGGTCATCGGCAACCTGATGACCAACGCCCTGGTGCACACGCCGGCCGACGCCGCGGTGACGCTCTCCCTCTATCCGGAGTCCGGCAACCGTGCGGTCGTCGAGATCGCCGACACCGGGCCCGGTCTGTCGCCCGAGCAGCGCGAGCACGTCTTCGAACGCTTCTACCGCGCCGACGAGGCCCGGACCCGGCACACGGACCGCGCGGCCACCGGCACCGGGCTGGGACTGGCCATCGTGGCCGCGATCGTACGGGCCCACCACGGCACTGTGGAGGTGCTGAGCGAGCCGGGCAAGGGTGCGACCTTCCGGGTCACTTTGCCCGCTCTGGAACCGGACGACTCCTGATTTACCCGGCACTTCCATTCACAGAAAACGTCCAGGGCCAACACAGGTGAGTCGGAGCGGACAGGGGCAATGTAGTCCGCATGAACGAGTACGAGACCGACCCGCAGCGGCACGAAAGCTCACCGTCCGAGGAGCTGTCGCACCGGCCCGCGGACGCCTCTCCCGCGACCGGCCCGGAGCGGGGACAGTCCGACACCATGGCGCAGCAGCCCACGCTGAGCCAGCCGGCCGCCCCCCAGTCCGGCGTTCCGCACTCCGGCGTTCCCCAGTCGGGTGCGCCCCTGTCCGGTGCGTCCCTGTCCGGAGCTCCGCAGTCCGGCATCCCGCAGTCCGGCGCTCCGCAGTCGGGTGCGCCTCAGCAGCAGGGTGCCTGGCTCGCGTCGCCGTGGCAGCGCGGTGGCCAGCACCCGGCCCAGCAGCAGGCAGCCCAGCAGCACGGGGCCCAGCAGGGGCCGCCGCAGCACCACACTCAGCAGCTGCCCTACGGCCAGCAGCCTTACGGCGCCGGCCAGCAGCAGTATCCCGGCAAGCCGCAGCCGCCCTACGCGGGTGCCTACGCCGGCCAGCCCCACCCGCAGTACGCGGCCCAGGGAGCGCCCGGCCAGCCCGGCCAGCCCGGCCA
>NZ_JBEZGQ010000902.1:0-3394 GCF_040650095.1 Actinoplanes sp. NPDC048791
TGCTCGCCGAGCGCGGCGAGCTCGCCCTGGACCGGCCGGTCGCACGCTGGCTGCCCGGCAGCCCGCCCTGGTGGCGCGAGGTGACCCTGCACCACCTGCTGACCCACACCTCCGGCCTGCCGCACTGGGGTGCCGAGCCCGGGTTCGACGTGGGCGCGGCGATGGCGATCGCCGACCGGCTGGGGCTGATCCCGCAGGGGACACCGGCGAGCCGGCCCGGCCTGCGCTGGCTCTACAGCAGCCCGGGCTACCTGCTGGTGGCGTCCATCGTCGAGCAGGCGGCGCGGCAGCCGTACGGCGACTTCCTCGCCGAGCACGTGTTCGCGCCGCTCGGGATGACGGCGACCACCATCGGCCGGCCCGCCGACGACGCGGTCGCGGGGGAGACCCTGCCCCCGATGGCGGGCACCAGCGACGTGTGGTCGACGGTCGGCGACCTGGCCCGCTACCAGGAGCAGCTCCACGCCGGCGCGCTGCTGGGCTTCGAGTCGCACGCTGTGCTGACCGGCCCGCTCGCCCCCACCGCCGAGGAGCCACGCCCGGGGCGTTCCTTCTTCGCCGGCCACTACGGCTACGGCCTGTTCGTCGGCACGGTCGGCGGCCACCGGGCGTACTTCCATCCGGGTGACATCCCGGGATTCGTGTCCTTCGCGGCCTGGCTGCCGGAGCGGCGGGCGAGCGTGGTGCTGCTGAGCGACGACGAGCACGCCGACGTGCACGCGGTGACCCGGCTGCTGCTGACCGCCGCTGCGTTATCGTAGGCGCTCATCTACTGCAGCGAGGTCGGGGCGGATGCCGTCGAGAAGGACCGGCGAGCAGCCGCGCCGCCGCGGTAAGCCCACGTCCAGCGACGTGGCGGCGGCCGCGGGGGTGTCGCGTTCGGCGGTGTCCTTCGCCTTCAACAACCCGCAGCGCATCTCCACCGCGACCCGCGAGCGGATCCTGGCGGCGGCGCAGGAGCTCGGCTACGCCCCCAACACGCTGGCCCGGATGCTGCAGTCCGGTGCCACCCAGTCGCTGGGCGTGCTGCTGCCGCAACGACTGGCCCGGATCCTGGAGAACCCGTACTACGCCCGGTTCCTGATGGGTGTCGGGCAGGTGTGCGACCAGGAGGGCTACACGCTGCTGCTGACGCCGCCGTTGCAGGACTCCGTGCTCAAGGCGATCCCGTACGCGGCGGTGGACGGCTTCATCGTCTGCGGGCTGGAGACCGACCGCGGTGAGGTGGCCGAGCTGGTCCGCCGCGACATCCCGTTCGTGCTGATCGACAGCGACCGGTACGAGAACGCGCCCAGTGTGGACGTCGACGACCACGGCGGCGCCCGCGAGGTCACCCGCTACCTGCTGGAGCTGGGCCACCGGCGACTCGCGGTGGTCTCGATGGACCCCGGTCCGGACCGGGCGGTGCGCGGTTACCGGGGGCCGCTGGCCCGGCGGATGGCCGGCATCACCGAGGCGCTGGCCGAGGCCGGGCTGAGCCTGGCCGACATCCGGCTGGCTGAGGTGCCGGTGACCCGGACGGACGGCTACCGCGCGACCCGGGCGCTGATGACCGGTCCGCAGCCGCCGACGGCCATCCTGGCCCTGTCCGACGTGCTGGCCTACGGGGCGGTGGACGCCCTGCAGGAGCTGGGTGTGGACGTGCCCGGCGAGGTGTCGGTGACCGGCTTCGACGACCTGGCCGAGTCGGCCTGGTTCCGGCCCCGGCTCACCACGGTCCGCCAGCCCATCGTGACCAAGGGCCGCACGGCGGCGGACTTCCTCATCTCGGCGATCCGCGGCGAGGACCAGCACCCGCACCAGTCGCTGGGCACCTCGCTGATCGTGCGCGACTCCACGGCAAAACCGGCCTGACCCGGCCCTGCGAAAATCTCGGCGGCGAGCTATGTAACACGAGTTAGTAACCTGCTAGCGTCAGCCGCCATGACCGATCAACTGACCGCAGACCCGACGGCTGAGCGCGACGGCGCCGCCGCGACCGCGCCCACCTCCTGGTGGCGGGACGCGGTCATCTACCAGATCTACCCGCGCAGCTTCGCCGACTCCGACGGCGACGGCATCGGCGACCTGCCGGGCATCCGCAGCCGCCTGCCGTACCTGCGTGACCTGGGCGTCGACGCCGTCTGGCTGTCGCCGTTCTACGCCTCGCCGCAGGCCGACGCCGGCTACGACGTGGCCGACTACCGCACGGTCGACCCGATGTTCGGCACCCTGGCCGACGCCCGCGCCCTGATCGGCGACGCCCACGACCTCGGCCTGCGGGTCATCGTCGACCTGGTCCCGAACCACTCCTCGGACCAGCACGAATGGTTCCGCCGGGCGGTCGCCGAGGGCCCGGGCTCGCCGATGCGCGCCCGCTACCACTTCCGCCCCGGCCGCGGCGCCGCCGGCGAGTTGCCGCCCAACGACTGGCCGTCCATCTTCGGCGGCCCGGCCTGGACCCGCACCACCGACCCGGACGGCACCCCGGGCGACTGGTACCTGCACCTGTTCGCGCCGCAGCAGCCCGACTTCAACTGGGACCACCCGGCGGTGGCCGACGAGTTCCGTACCATCCTGCGCTTCTGGCTTGACCTGGGCGTCGACGGCTTCCGCATCGACGTGGCCCACGGCCTGGTCAAGGCCGCGGGCCTGCCGGACCTGGGCGCCCGCACCGAATGGCACCTGCTCGACGTGGGCGTCAGCCCCTGCTTCGACCGCGACGGCGTGCACGACATCTACCGCAGCTGGCGCCGGATCCTCGACGAGTACCCGGGCGAGCGGATCGCGGTGGCCGAGGCCTGGGCGCCCACCCTGGACCGGGTCGCCAACTACGTCCGGCCCGACGAGCTGCACCAGGCGTTCAACTTCAGTTACCTGGGCACCGCCTGGGACGTCGCCACCCAGCGGCGGGTCATCGACGAATCCCTCGCGGCCATGCGGCGGGTGGGGGCCCCGGCCACCTGGACCCTGTCCAACCACGACGTGGTGCGGCACACCAGCCGGCTGCTGCAGGCCGACGAGGGTGACGTGGCGGGACGCCGGCCGGCCGAGGTGGACCCGGTGGCCGGCCTGCGACGGGCCCGGGCGGCCACTCTGCTGCTGCTGGCGCTGCCCGGTTCGGCGTACCTGTATCAGGGCGAGGAGCTCGGCCTGCCGGAAGTGATCGACCTGCCGCCGGAGGTCCGTCAGGACCCGGCGTTCCACCGCGCGACCGGCCAGGACGGCTACCGCGACGGCTGCCGCGTCCCGATCCCCTGGGAAGGCGACCAGGCGCCGTACGGCTTCGGTCCCGAGGGCGGCGCCAGCTGGCTGCCGCAGCCGGCGAGCTGGGCCCGGCTGAGCGTGGCGGCCCAGCAGGGCGACCCGGCGTCCACCCCGGAGCTGTACCGGGCGGCGCTGGCGCTGCGCCGGG
>NZ_JBEZGQ010000903.1:0-3393 GCF_040650095.1 Actinoplanes sp. NPDC048791
CACCCTGTCCGCCACGCCCACCCAGGTCGGCCTGCTGACGGCCGCGGTCTGGACGCCGAACCTGCTGTCGCTCGGCCTCGATCGTGTCCAGCGCAGCCTCGATCGAGCTCACCACGGTCACCTGGGCCAGGGCCGGGCGGCGGACGAACTCCGTGTCGGCCAGGCCGGACAGCCAGCCCCACAGGCCGTCGTAGAAGCCCGTCGGGTCGAGCAGGACGATCGGCTTGCGGTGCAGGTCGAGGGTCGCGGTGGTCCAGACCTCGAAGAGTTCGTCGAGCGTGCCCAGGCCGCCGGGCAGGGTGATGAACGCGTCCGAGCGTTCGATCATGATGTTCTTGCGGGCGCCCATGTCCGTGGTGACGACGAGCTCGTCCGACCGGGTGTCCGCGACCTCCAGGTCGACCAGCGTCTGCGGGATCACGCCCAGCGTGTGGGCTCCCCCGGCCCGGGCACCGTCGGCGACCGCGCCCATCATGCCGACGCAGCCACCGCCGGAGACCAGGCTGTGGCCGCGGGGGCCGAGGGACTTGCCGAGCTGGGTCGCGAGGTCGAGCCACTGCTGGTCGAGGGTGCTGGAGGAAGCACAGAAGACGCAGATCGCCGCCACGTCACCTGGTCCCGTTCTCGGCCAGGGCGGCGTCGGCGTCCACGATGAGCTGCACGGCCTCCTCCACGTCGTCGGTCAGCATGATCAGGTCCATGTCCTCCGGGCTGACCTTGCCGTCGACGAGCAGCCGGCTCTTGATCCAGTCGAGCAGGCCGCCCCAGTACTCCGTACCGATCAGGATCACCGGGAAACGAGTGACCTTTTTGGTCTGCACCAGCGTGATCGCCTCGAACAGCTCGTCGAGCGTGCCGAAGCCGCCGGGCAGCACGACGAACGCCTGCGCGTACTTGACAAACATCGTCTTGCGCACGAAGAAGTACCGGAAATCGATGCCGATGTCGACCCAGTCGTTGAGTCCCTGCTCGAACGGCAGCTCGATGCCCAGCCCGACCGACATGCCACCGGCCTCGGTCGCGCCGCGGTTCGCCGCCTCCATCACGCCCGGCCCGCCGCCGGTGATCACCGCGTAACCGGCCTCGGCCAGGGCCGCGCCCAGGTCCGCGGCCAGCTCACACTCGGGGCTGTCCGGGGTGCTGCGGGCCGAGCCGAAGACACTCACCGCCGGTGGCAGGTCGGCGAGGGTGTCGAAGCCCTCGACGAACTCCGACAGGATGCGCAGCGCCCGCCACGCGTCCTTGGTCTTCCACTCACCGCGATGGTGCGAGTCGAGCAGTTTCTCGTCGGCGGTGCTCAAGGGCATCGATTCACGCCGGAGCGTGACGGCGCCGCGATGACGCTCCGGGGGTACGCGCCTGCGACCGTTGGTGCTGTCCGTCATGGCAACCACGGTAGTGCGGACGGTCCGTAACCGGTGAATAACCGGTTGGGTTTCGGCAAGAGGATTGCGACGAGGCGGCCTTTTTGCCAGATTGAAGCAACGGACGGTAGCTCTGGAGCGTCTGTACAGTTACCGAACCCCGCACGGCGCAGGCACGGCGCCCGGCTGACCGCCGGGCATCTGGGCAGAGGAGCCACCGTGATGACCCGTTACGAGCGTATGAAGATGCAGCGCCGCATGCAGCGGCGCATCCGGCTGGTGGTCGAGGAGCGCCGGATGGCACTCGCCCTGCCCCCGCCCGGGGCAGACCCGGCTTTCGACCCCGAGACCACCGTGGAGATACCCCGGCCCGCGGCCGACCCGGCCTGACCCCTACTCGTACGCGGTGAGCCATCGGTGCAGCGTGGCGGCACCATCGCGGATCTTGCCGATCTCGACATGCTCGTCCGGCGCGTGGGCCAGCGCCGGATCCCCGGGCCCGTAGTTCAGTGCGGGGATGCCCAGCGCGGCGAACCGCGACACATCGGTCCAGCCCAGCTTCGCGGCCGGCTCCGCGCCGACGGCGGTCAGGAACTCCCGCGCCGGTGCCGCCCCCAGTCCCGGCAGTGCGCCGGGCGCCGAGTCGGTCACCTCGATGTCGAAATCCGCGAAGACCTCGTGCACGTGATCGAGCGCCTGCTTCTCGGTACGGTCCGGGGCGAAGCGCAGATTGACCTCGACCTCGCACTCGTCGGGCACCACGTTGCCGGCCACGCCGCCGACGATACGGACCGCATTCAATCCCTCACGGTACGTGCACCCGTCGATGGTCACTGTGCGCGGCCGGTAATCGGCGAGCCGGCGCAGCACTTCACCGGCCGCGTGGATCGCGTTCACTCCGCGCCACGCCCGAGCGGTGTGCGCCCGCCGTCCGTGGGTCCGGATCCGGGCCGCCAGCGTGCCCTGGCAGCCCGCCTCGACCACGCCGTACGTGGGCTCCAGCAGCACCGCGAAGTCCGCCCGCAGCCACTCCGGATGCTCCTGCGCGACCAGGTGCAGCCCGTTGAACTGCGACTCGATCTCCTCCGCCTCGTAGAAGAGGTAGGTGACGTCGTAGCCGGGCTCGGGCAGGGTCGCCGCCAGGTGCAGGGCCAGGGCCACGCCGGACTTCATGTCGGAGGTGCCGCAGCCGTAGATCAGGTCGTCGACCACGGTGGACGGGAAGTTGCCGTTGATCGGCACGGTGTCCAGGTGGCCGGCGAGGATCACCCGCTGCCCGCGGCCCAGCCCGGTGCGGGCCATGACCGTGTTGCCGTACCGCTCGGTGTGCAGGTGCGGCGACTGCCGCAGGACGTCCTCGACGCAGTCGGCGATGACCTTCTCGTCGCGGGAGACGGACTCGATGTCGACCAGCGTGCGGGTGAGCACGACGGGGTCGACGAGCACGTCAGGGGTAAGCGGGTTCGCCATGAGCGGCACATTACCGCCCGGACATGAAGCCGTACGGCGATGCGCGGAGCGAGACCGGACGGACACGGGCGGTGTTTTCCCACTAGGCTTTCGGGTCCGGAACCTGGGGAGGCGCACGGACGATGCAGGTCGACACGACACAGCTACGGGCAGCCGCGACGAAGCTGCGGGACGAGGTGGCCGAGCACCTGCGCCGGGCCGGGATCCAGGCCGGTGGACCGGAACGGGACTTCCGGGTCGCCGGGGCCTTCGACACGTACACGACGGCGGGCCCGTACCGGTCGGCGATCGCCGCCTGGGAGAAGGAGACGGAGGTCCTGGCCGAGGCGGCCCGCCAGCTGGCCGATGCTCTCGACGCGGCCGCCGCCGACTACGACGCGGGGGACGCCCGCGGCGCCGGCCGGCTGGCCGGCAGCCGATGAGCGACGAGCTGGACCGGCTGCAGGACCTGCAGGACGACATCCACGACGCGCACGGCGTGTGGGGCGCGAACGAGCTGGCGGAGGCCTGCGCGGCCGCCGCGGCCGTGCCGACCTTCGGCGGTGACGCGGACGCACTG
>NZ_JBEZGQ010000904.1:0-3390 GCF_040650095.1 Actinoplanes sp. NPDC048791
TCGCCGTGCTCGGCTGGGCCGGACCGGGCGACATCGCCCCGGACTGGGGCATCGGCCTGCTCTGCGGGGTGGGCGGCCTGGTCGGCGGGTACGTCGGCGCGCACCTGCAACCCCGCCTGCCGGAACGCGGGCTGCGACTGGTCCTCGGCGGGCTCGCGGTGGCCGTGGCGATCCTGTACGCCGGTCAGGTGGCGCTCGGGCGCTGACCGGCCGTCGTTAAGGTCGGCCCATGCCTGCCTCCGACTACGTCAAGAAGCTGCGTGCCCAGGTCGGCCACGACCTGATCATGTTCCCGACGGTCAGCGCGATCATCCTCAACGACCGCGGCGAGATCCTGCTCGGGCAGCGCAGCGACAACCACCAGTGGTCGGTGATCGCCGGGATGATGGACCCCGGCGAGCAGCCCGCGGACGCGCTGGTCCGCGAGGTCGAGGAGGAGACCGGCGTCCAGGTTGAGATCGAACGCCTGGCCGGGGTGGCCCTGCACGAGGTGGTCTACGGCAACGGCGACCGCTGCCACATGGTCAACACCTGGTTCCGCTGCCGGGCGGTGGCCGGCGAGGCCCGGGTCAACGACTCGGAGTCGATCGCGGTCGGCTGGTTCGCCCCGGACGCGCTGCCCGAGCTGAACCCGTTCGCCCTGGTCCGGATCCGCACGTCGCTGCCGGAGGACGCGCCGGCCTGGTTCGCCCAGCCCGGCGAGAACGCGGTCCCCGGTTACTGACCGGTACCGATATGATCGCCGCTTCCATGCCGGTACACGGGGAGGCGACCCATGGATGAAACGCGCGCAACACCTGATCAGCCCGCATTTCCGCCGTGGCAGGAAGAGCCGCAGAAGCGGCGCTCACGCTGGGGCGTCTGGGGGACGGTCATCGCTGTGGTGGTCGTGCTGGGCTGCCTGGGCGGGGCCGGCTTCCTGGGCGTGCACGCGATGCGGTCGACCACGCCACCGGTGACGAAGGGCCTGAGCTTCCCGGGCGCGCCGGCCGCGCCGGGCGCGTCCGCGGACCCGGAGGCGGAGACGGTCACCGGTCCCCGGGCCAGCACCTATCCGGTACGCACGGCCGACGACCTCAAGCGGGTCTGCGAGCAGTGGTACTACCCGAAGTCGCCGAAGGTGAAGTCGTCGGGCACCCAGCCGGTCAGCATCTTCGCCCAGGACAGCAAGGACTTCGACACCAAGCACGAGGCCACCCTGTTCGACATCCCGAACTGGTACACGAAGCCGAAGCAGCAGGCGTGGGACCCGTCGTCCCCGGGCAAGGTGCGCCTGGTGGCCTGCGTGGACCTGGTGCAGACCGGCAAGAAGATCAAGAACTGCAAGTACGACGACCCCAAAGGCCTCAAGATCCCGCTGCGCGAGGCCAAGTACCGCCTGGCCCTGTACGAGGTCGCGACGGGCAAGAAGGTGATCGAGAAGACGCTGTCGGGCGAGGACGAGGAGTGCCCGTTCATGGTGCTGCTCGGCGCCGACCGGAACGTCTACAGCCAGGTCGGCGACCGCCAGTACTACGAACTCCTGAAGAAGTACGTCGAGAAATAGGCTTTCTCATCCGTCTCCGTCGCCTTTGCCAGCGACGTCCTGGAGCAGTCGCAGGAACACCGCGACCAGCGGCGTGACGGTCGCGTCGGTCATCGTGACGACCTGCAGGTCGCGGTGCGGCACCGGCGGACGCAGGGCCCGGTGGGCGGTGCCCGGCGCGTGGGCGAGCGCCAGCCGCGACACCAGGGCGACGCCGATGCCGGTGCCCACGAGTGCCTGGGCGACGTCGTACGACGCGGTCTGGAAGCGGATCCGCGGCACGAAGCCGGCGGCCGCGGTGACCCGGTCGAACTGGGCCCGGGCGGCGTGACCGGCCAGAATGGTCACCCAGGCCTCGTCGCGCAGCTGCGCCAGCCCGACCGGCCCCGGCGCGGCCAGCGCGGGATGGTCGTCGGGCAGCACGACGACCATCGGGTCGCGCAACAACGGATGAACGGTGACCCGCTCCGGCGGCGTGAGCGGGGTGTCCCAGGAGGCGATGACCGCCACGTCGAGGCGGCCGGCGACAACCTCGTCGATGCCCACGTCGGACGTGATGTCGGTGACGGTCAGGTCGGCGTCCGGGTAGCGGTGACGCAACGCGGTGAGCGCCGGAGGCAGCAGGTGCAGGGCGGCGGCCTGGAAAGCGCCGATGCGCAGCCGCAGGGAGAGCCGTCCGAGCAGCCCGTCGAGCCCGGAAGCGGCGCGCTGGGTCTCCTCGTCGATGACGCGTCCGTGCTGGGCGAGAAGGGCGCCGGCGGCGGTGAGGGCGGCCCCGCGCGGCCCGCGATGGACGAGGGTGGTGCCCAGCTCGCGCTCGGCCTTGGCGAGCTGCTGAGTGACCGCTGCGGGAGTGCGGCCCAGCGCCTGCGCCGCACCGGCCATCGAGCCGCAACGGTCGATCAGCGCGAGCAGTTGCAGCTGGGCCGGCTCCATGCGTGAAGAATAGCTAACGCTGCCTGCGGAAACGCGGCCTTCACTTCACGCTCGGGGGCCCGCACGCTGGGTTCATGCCGACTCACCTTGCCGCTTTTGTGGTCACGACCTGGCTGCTCGCGATGCTGCCCGGCGCCGGACAGGCCCTCATGGTCCGCCAGACCCTGGCCGGTGGACTCCGCGCGGCATGGGCGGGCATCGCGGGCACGGCGACCGGGCTGCTGATCTGGACCACAGCGGCCGCTGCCGGCCTGTCGGCGGTCATCCTGGCCAACCCCGGCGCGTACGCAGCGATCCGCGCCGCCGGTGGCGCGGTGCTCGCCATCCTGGGCGTGAGCACCTTGCTGTCCCTGCGCAGGACTCCGCCTGCAGCCGGAGCGCCACAGCCGCCGGCGCGGTGGGGCGGCTACCTTGCCGGGCTGGCGACCAACCTCGGTAATCCCAAGGCCGGGGTCTTCGCGATCTCGCTGCTTCCTCAGTTCGTGACGGGGGACGGGCCGGTTCTGTTCTCGAGCCTCGCTCTCGGTGGATTGTGGGCGTTGGTCACGGCTTGCTGGTACGTGGTGTTCACGTGGGCGGTGAATCGGGGGCGGTCGTTCGCGTCTCGGCCGGCGGTGCATCGTCGGGTGCAGGTGGTCACCGGCGGGGTGCTGGTTGTGCTCGGCGTGGCTGTCGCCGCCGGCGTCTGAAACCGGCTGCTGGGCTGCGCCAAGCCGCGACACCCGCCGCACCGCACTTGACCCGGCTACGCCCCGCCCACCTTGCGCCACACCCCGCCCAGCCCCGCATTTCGCCCGGCCGCACCGCACCCGCTCGCACCCGCCCGGCCGCACCGCACCCGCCCGGCCGCACCGCACCCGCCCGGCCGCACCGCACCGCACCCGCTTGGCCGCACCGCACCCGCCCAGCCGGCCGCGCGGCGTCAGGCG
>NZ_JBEZGQ010000905.1:0-3389 GCF_040650095.1 Actinoplanes sp. NPDC048791
GCGGCCTCCTCGGCGGCTCGCACGCCGGCGGCCAGGGCCTGCCGGACATCGCCGGCGACGGCGGCGTGCAGCAAGTCCGCGACCGCGCCGGTGCCGAACCGGTCCAGTTCGGTCACCCACTGCTTGGCCGGGTCGGCGTCCGGCGCGCTGAGCCAGACCCGCAGGGCGGCCGACGGATCCTGGGCGGCGAGTGGCTTCTGCTCCAGCGCGGTCAACGCCCAGTGCACGATCTCGCGGAGCAGCCGGGCCTGCTGCACAGCATCCAGGCCGTCCGCCGCGTCGGCCGCGGGGACCGGCACCGGTTCTGCTTCCAGCGCCATGGCCAGCTGCCGGCGCAACCAGTCGTACGGCGTGTGCCGGTGCAGATGTGTCAGCAGATCACGCAGCTCGGGGACGTACGTGAGCAGCCGCTCGTGGCCGACCAGCTCGGCCAGCCACCGCTCGTCGGGGTGGACCAGGATCCGCGAGGCGATCGCCGCCGCCACCCCGGGATCGTCGGTCCGGGCCAGGGCGTCGGCGACCGTGCGCTGCGCGTACCCGCCGTCGGCCAGGTATGCCACCAGCGCGGGCCGGGTGGCCTCGGTGTGCCGGCGGTGGATCAGCCCGGGCAGGAACGCCTCGCGGACCTCCGGCACGGTCTCGGCGCGCGCGGCGGTCACATAGACCGAGCTCTGGGTGGCGTACCGCAGATGTTTTGCCGCCGCGCGCCGCACCTGCGGGACCGGATCGGTCAGCATCCGTTCCAGCTCGGCCAGGGTGGCGCCCTTGGCGCCCTCGATCGCCTCGATGCGCAGCTCCGGCGCCGGGTCGGCGAGAAAACGCAGGGTGAGTTCCCGCGTACGGTGCAGCGACAGCACCGCCTTGAGCCCGCGCATCCGCAGCCGGGCCTCGCCGCTCGCGGCCAGTTCCTCCCGTACGGGTTCGTAGCGGGAGCCGAGGTGGTACAGCAGCTTGGCGATGCGGTCGTCGTCCTCCGCCAGGTCGAACGCCACCTCGCGGATACGTTCGTCGAGGCCGTCCTGCCGGCTGAGGATCTGCTTCAGCGCGTGGGCCGCGGTGCTGCCGACCTCCCGGTACGCCTCGGCCATGCCGAAGCCCACCTGCACCTCGCCGGAATCGTGCAGCGCCATGTCCAGCAGGGTGCCGATCAGCTCGGCGGAGCCGTCGGGAGCAGCCTGCTCGGCGGCGCGCAACCGGACCATCTCGTCGGCACTGCGCAGGTCGTCGTGCAGCGACATGGCAGCAATCTAGCGGTCGGCGGCACGGCGGCGACTCCCCTCAACGTGTCAGCCGGCCACGGACTTCCAGCCGCGCTGCACCGAGCGGCGGCATCGCTCCGGCTCGTCGCCGGTGCCGACGAACAGAGCGGTCAACATGGGTACGCCGTGAGCGAGCGTCTCGCGCGGCAGCGGACCGGGGGTGACCAGGGAGACCAGGCCGTGGCCGATCACCCAGCTCTGGATCGCCAGCTCCAGCGGCACGGTCGCAGCTCGGAATCGTCCGGCCTCCCGGCCCCGGCCGGCCGCCTGGACCAGGTATTCCAGCGTCTGGTCGGCAGCCTCGGCGTCCTCGAGCTCGTAGGTCGCATCGAACATGACCCGGTACAGGTCCGGATGGTCCAGCGCGTTGCCGAGGTACGCCGCGACCAGCGCGGTCAGGTCCCGCACCGGATCGGCGGACATGGTGACCGCGGCCAGCCGGTCCGCCAGCCGGGTGAAGCCCTCCTGCCGCAGCGCCTTCCACATGCCGTCCATGCCGCCGAACCAGGTGTAGACCGCCATGGTCGAAACCCCGGTCCCGGCCACCAGGGAGCGCAGGGTGATCGGCTCGCGGGTGCGCAGCATGTGCCCGGCGCGTTCGAGGAGCAGGGTGCGGACCGCCGGGTCCTTGGTCCTCGCCATGGCCTCAGGATACATAGCATTGCACTGCTATAGTTTCGGCAGTCGAGCCCACCGGCTCCCGGAGACATGGAGGCAGCATGGCCGTCACACTGGTGAACCCCGAAGGACTGCCCAAGGTCGACATCTACCGGCAGGTGTCGATCGGCACCGGGTCGCGGATGGTTTTCATCGCCGGGCAGATCGCCCGCGATGCCGACGGCGGCCACGTGGGCGAGGGCGACTTCGCCGCTCAGGTCGAGCAGTGCTACCTCAACATCGGCACGGCGCTGGCCGAGGTCGGCGGCACCTTCGACGACGTGGTCAAGCTGACCGTCTACCTCGTCGACTGGACGCCCGACAAGATGCCGCTGTTCGTCGAGGGCGTCGGCCGGGCCGCCGCGAAGCTGGGCGTCACCCCGATGGCGCCGCTCACCGGGATCGGCGTCGCCGCGCTGGCCGAGCCGGACGTGCTGGTCGAGGTCGAGGCGACCGCCATCCTCGGCTGAGGTGGGACCATGGCGGCATGCGCCGTGATGTGCTGGACCTGATCGACCACGTGCTCCGTGACGTCTCGCTGAGCGACGACGCGATGCGCTGGGCGCCGGACAGCGTTCCCGACCTGCGGCTGCTGATCCACCGGGAGTGGCCGGCCCGGCGCCAGGCGACGTGGCGCTGGTGGTGCGAGACGTGCCGGCAGCCGCTGCCGCAGCCGCACTGGTGGATCGACGGCGTGCCCGCCGGTGGGGTCGTGCTGAGCAGCGGCATGCGCGCCTTCCACCACACGATCGACCCGCGGACGCCGCGGCACGCGCTCGTCGAGCGCGCGTCGCGAAGCTGAGGTCAGTGGGCGGCGCAGCAGGGGGTCGGATACCGGGTCTCGAACGGCACGAGTCGTCCGCCCGCGGCTGGACTGGTGAGCAACGTCAGCTGTCCCGCTTGCCACTGTGGACGGACGAAGTCGCCCGTGTCGATCAGGGCGGCCGGGTCGGCCGCGCCGCCGCCGAGGACCTCGACCTTCTCGATCGCGCTCAGCTCCAGCACCTCGGCGACGCTCAGCGTGCCGACCAGCCGCTCCACGCCCGGATAGAGCACCGCACGACCTGAACTCCGCGCCACATGCTCGGCCACCGCCTCCGGACACACGGCACCAAGGAGGGTGGGTGGGGCGCGGTGCCGACACCGGTGGGCGCGTCGCCAAGGCCGGTGGACACCGCATCCGCGAAGACGAGGGTCAGGGCCACGTGTGGCCGCGGTGAGCGCACCAGGTGCGTGAAGGCCAGCACCGGCGCCGGGGAGAGTGACGCCAGCCAGTGCTCCGCCGCAACCGTGTCGGGATGCGCGAGGCTGACCCCGAGCACCGGCAGGTCGTCCAGGGTCGGGGCGGCCGCCGCCCGGGGGGGGGCGTCGGGCCCGGTCCCCGCGGAGAGAAACCGGGGCGTGGACCGCAAGGGGTGGTGTTGTACCGACGGGGGCGCCAACGGGGGGCGGCGCGCCCCGCGGCCGGGCTTG
>NZ_JBEZGQ010000906.1:0-3389 GCF_040650095.1 Actinoplanes sp. NPDC048791
ACGGGTCCACCCAGTGCCACGACGTCGCGGCCACGATGGCGTCGAAGCGCTCACCACGGGCGTCCCACTGCTCGAACGAGGACGTCTGCACCTCGACGTTGCCGAAGGGGGCGAGCCGTTGCCGGGCGATCGCGGCCAGCTCCGCGCCCGGTTCCACGGCGGTCACCGAGTAGCCGAGCGCGGCCAGCGAGCGGGTCGCCTGCCCGGTGCCGCAGCCGACCTCGAGCACCGGGGACCCGTCGTGGATGCCGGTGAGGGCGGCCAGGTCCGCGAACAGCTCGTCGGGATACCCCGGCCGCACCCGGTCGTAGAGGTCGGCCACGTCGTTGAACACCCGGCCGAGCTGCCGGCGATCCGCGTCAGTCATCCCACCATCCTGACGCCCCGCGACGAGCGCCGGAGGTCAGCCGCCCTCGTACTTCTTGATGTCCTGGCGGAACGCGGTGCGCTGGCACTCCTGCTCGTCGTCGTAGGCCTTGTTGGCGCTGGTGTTGTCGCCGTACATCAGGGCCACCGGATCACCGCCGACGGTGACCTCGTGCCCCTTCTTCTTCAGGCACTTCGCCGTGTCGCGCAGCCGGTCGGTGTACTCCGGGTTGGTCCGCGCCTCCCGTTCCATCCAGTTCTCCGGGTACAGGTGCTCACACTCGGCGGTCGCCGCCTCGTGCTCGGCGATCGCCGGCTTGCCGCCCTTCGGCACGCGGGGGACGCCGTGGCTGAAGAGGCACTCCTGCCAGACCGCCACGTACCGCTCGAACTCCTCCTTGCCCTCGTCGGGGCGGACCACCGGCCGCTCCCGGACGGCCGTCGACGGGGGAGCGGCCGACGCGGGATCGGCGGTCCGCAGCGTGGCGATGTCGGGGCGTTTCTCGTCGGTCGCGGGCCCGCTGCAGCCGGCCAGCGCGGCCACCGTCAGCACGGACCCGGCAACAGCGTGGAAGATCGTTGTACGCATGCGCCGACTCTCGACCACAACTGTGTGGATCCTGTCAGGTGGCGGCGAGCCGGACGGTGTCGTGGATACCGGCCGCGTACCGGTCCGGGTGCTCCCAGGCGGCGAAGTGACCGCCGTGGGCCTCCTCGCGCCACCCGCGTACGTCGAAGAACCGCTCGGCGAACTCACGGGGCGCGTTGACCAGATCACGCGGGAAGACGGTGAACACCGCCGGCGGCGTGATGCGGGCCGGCTTGGGCCCGGCCGCCACGTACGGCGTGAAGGACGTCCCGATGGCCCCGCTCACCCAGTACGCCGTGACCCAGGTCAGCAACTCGTCACGGGTGAAGACGGACTCCACGTCGCCGTCGCAGTCGGTCCACGTGCGCAGCTTCTCCACCAGCCACGCCGCCAGCCCCGCCGGGGAGTCGCCCAGCGCAACGGCCAGCGTGTGCGGCTTGGTGGACTGCTCGTGCATGTAGCCACCCTCGCGGGCCTGCCAATCCCGGCCGCGCTCGACGTAGTCCCGCTCGTTCTTCGACAGGTCGGTGGGCAGATCGGCCAGGAAGTGGTGCTGGGAGACGTCGGTGAGGTGCAGCGCCGCGACCCGCTCGGGAAAACGGGCGGCCAGCGCCTCGGCGACATCGCAGCCGACGTCACCGGCCGAGACCACGTACCGGTCGTAACCGAGCGCGGCCATCGTCTCGGCGACCGGGCCGGCCATGTCGTCGGCCGACATGCCGTGCCCGGGGACCGGAGTCGCGAACGGGTAGCCGGGCAGGGCGGGCGTGACCACGTGGTAGTCGGTGAGCAGGGGCAGGACGCGCTCGAAGCGCAGGACCGAGTCGGGCCAGCCGTGCAGCAGGAGCACCGCGGCGGCGTCGGCGCGCCCGGAGCGCTGGTGGATCGCCCGGGTGGCGGGCGTCAGTGCCCAGGGCAGCTGCCGGATCCGGTCCTCGTGGAGGCGCCAGTCGTACGCGTGCGCCCAATAGTCCACGAGGTCGGCCAGGTAATCCGGGTCGGCACCGCGCTGCCATCCCCAGCCCCCGGGCAGCGGTACCCGCCGGTACGCCCGCAGCCGGGCCTTGAGGTCGTCGATGACGTCCTGGCCGGTGGTCTCGGGTGCGGAGTTCATCGTGTCCCTCCGGTGAGCGGGCGGAAGAAGGCGGTCAGGTCGTCAGCCAGCAGCTCGGGCTCCTCGTGCGGCGCGAAGTGGCCGCCGCGCGGCATGACCGTGTACCGGGTGAGGTGGTAGGCGCGCTCGACCCAGCTGCGGGGTGGCCGGGCACCGATCTCGGCGGGGAACAAGGCCACCGCGGTCGGGACCTCGACGCGGCCGCGGTCCGGCAGCAGTCCGCGGTCGCCGGCGTAGTACGGGCGGAACGAGGTGGAGATCGAGTTGGTGAACCAGTACAGCGAGGCCTGGGTGAGCAGGAAGTCGTCGCTGAACCGGCGGGACACGTCGCCGTCGCAGTCGCTCCACGCCCGGTACTTCTCCAGGATCCACGCGAGCAGGCCCGACGGTGAGTCGGACAGGCCCTGGGCGAGGGTCAGCGGGCGGGTGCGCTGCTGGTGGGAGTATCCGCCCTCGGTGACGTGCCAGGCCGCCTTCGCGTCCAGGTAGGCACGTTCCTCGTCGGTCAGGCCAGCCGGGTCGTAGGTGGGCGGGTCTCCGATGGTCAGCACGTGGATGCCGGCCACCGCTTCGGGATGGGTCTGCCCGAGCCGGACGGTGATGCCCGCGCCGAGATCCTCACCGTGGGCGCCGTACCGGTCGAAGCCCAGCTCGTCGTGCATCAGCCGGTGCCAGATCTCGTGGGTCGGCAGAACGTCGTCGGGGAAGGTGGGGCGCTGCGGTGACAACCCGAAGCCGGGCAGGGACGGGACGATGACGGTGAACGCGTCGTCGGGGCTGCCGCCGTACCGGGAGGGGGTGGACAGCCGCTCGGCCAGGCCGGTCAGTTCCAGGAAGGAGCTGGGCCAGCCGTTGGTCAGGACCAGCGGCAGCGCCCCTTCGCGCTCGGCGTCGTAGCGCAGGTAGTGGACCGGGGTGCCGTCGATGTCGGCGTACCGGGACGGCAGTGCGTTGATGGCGGCCTCGTGCTTGCGCCAGTCGTAGCCCGAGGCCCAGTAGCCGACCAGCCGGCGCAGCTCCTCGCCGTCGGTGCCGGCCTCCCAGCCGCCGGCCGGCCAGGGGGTGGCCCACCGGGTCCGGCGCAGCCGGTCGCGCAGGTCTTCGAGTTCGGCGTCGGGAACGTTCATGGTCTCCTCCTCGCATCTCTCGACACCATCGAACGCTAATACCGGTGTCGCGGCTCCGTCAACACCAGTAATCAGATATAGTGGTGTCGTGGCCACGTTGCATAGCGGATGGGGTGGCAGTTCCCGTGGTACTCGTCGTACGGCACCAGTTTCAACTTCGACTTCCACGCCACCCTGGACGACCGGGTCGCGC
>NZ_JBEZGQ010000907.1:0-3377 GCF_040650095.1 Actinoplanes sp. NPDC048791
GGCGGCGCGGGCAGCGCCGGCCCGCTCACCGGCCGGGCGATCGAGCGGTTGCAGCCCAAGCGCAAGCAGGCCGACTACTTCACCGGCACCGGCCGGGTGCCCGGCGGCGTCGGCGGTGGCGACCCGGGCGTGGGCCGCGAGACGGGCAGCGACCCGGCCGGCGGCGGCCAGAACATCGGCTTCATCGAGGACGGCGACTGGTGGTCGCTGGACCCGGCCAGCCTGACCGGCATCGAGTCGATCCGCTTCCGGGTCGCGTCGGCCGCCGCGGGTGGCCGGATCGAGGTACGCGCCGACGCGGTCGACGGCCCGCTGGTCGCCACGGTCGACGTGCCGGGCACCGGCGGCTGGCAGACCTATGTCGACGTCACCGCACCGGTCACCGGCACCAACGCGGACTCGCTGTTCTTCGTCGCCCGGGACCCGGCCGGCGGGACGGGATCGCTGTTCAACGTGAACTGGCTGGACTTCCTCGGTCGCGGCGTCACCGAGAACGCGCCCCCGACGGTCAGCGCGGTCGCGACTCCGGCCGCCGGCACCGCGCCGGTCACCGTCGCGTTCGACGGTACGGCCACCGACGCCGAAGGCGACACCCCGCTCACGTACGCCTGGGACTTCGGCGACGGCGGTACGGCGACCACCCTGGACGCCAGTCACACGTACCGGGTGCCCGGCACCTTCACCGCCACCCTGACCGTCACCGACAGCCGCGGCGCCAAGTCGTACGCCAACGTGCCGGTCAAGGTCGAGGCGCCGAACACCTCCTGCTTCGGGGCCCGCTCCGACGACTTCCTCGGCAGCGCGCTGGAGCGTGACCGCTGGACGGTGGTCCGGGAGAACCAGCTCTACTCGGTCGCCGACGGCACGCTGCGGCTGCCCACCGCCTCGGGTGACCTCTACGGCACCCGCAACGACGCCACCAACCTCGTCCTGCAACCGGCGCCCAGCGGCGCCTGGCAGGCCACCACCAAGATCTCCGTGCCGATCACCGCGACCTACCAGCAGGCCGGTCTGATCGTGTACGGCGACGACGACAACTACGCCAAACTCGACCTGCTCTACAACGGCGCCCGCACGGTGGAGTTCATCCGGGAGACCGCCGCCAGCCCGCGCAACGAGAGCGGCGACAGCACCGCGGCGCCCGCCGGTGACGTGGTGTACCTGCGGCTCACCAGTGACGGGGCGAACCTGACCGCGGAGGCCTCCGCCGACGGCCGGACCTTCACCCCGGTCGGCCGGTCCGCCGCGCTGGCCGGCATCGAGAACCCGCGCGTCGGCGTCTTCGCCCTCAACGGCGGCACCACCGCGCCGGTGGTGGACGCGGCGTTCGACTGGTTCCAGTTCACGCCCGACGCCCCGGCCGAACCGGTCGTCCCGTCGGACGAGTTCACCGGCGCCGAGCTGGACAAGTGCCGGTGGAACGCGATCGTCCGGGAGGACCCGGCGGCCTACCGGGTCACCGACGGGGCGCTGCGCATCGACGTGCCCGACGGTGACATCTACACCGGTGGCAACACCGGGCCGACGAACTTCGTCCTGCAGACCGCGCCGGCCGGTGACTGGACCTTGCAGACCAAGGTCGACGCCAGCCTGCTGGACGAGCAGTACCAGCAGGCCGGGCTGCTCGTGTACGGCGACGACGACAACTACGTCAAACTCGACTTCGTCGCCGACAACGCCGCGGGCCAGCCGGTCAGCCGGCGGATCGAGTTCCGCAGCGAGATCGGTGCCGTGGTGCAGGACCCGCAACCCCAGGCCGGCAGTCTGACCTCGGCGGTGTGGCACCTGCGGCTCGCCCGGGTGGGCAACACCTACACCGCCGCGTACTCGGCCGACGGCACGGAATGGACGACGTTCGCGCCGCTGACCAACGCCGCCGTCGGGGCCACCCCGAAGGTGGGGCTGTACAGCCTCGGCGCCGCCCAGACCGCCTCCAAGACCGTCGCGTTCGACTACTTCCGGATCAGCGCCGAGGACGCCGACACCACCGCCCCGGTGACCAGCGCCAAGGTGTCCGGAACCCCGGTCGAGGGCTGGTACACCGGCAACGTCACGGTCACCCTGACCGCGGCCGACGAGACCGGTGGCAGCGGGGTGGCGGGCACCGAGTACCAGCTCGACGACGCCACCACCTGGACGGCGTACACCGCCGCGGTGCCGGTCGGCGGTGACGGTACGCACGAGGTGCGGTTCCGCTCGACCGACGCGGCCGGCAACCTGGAACCGGCGAAGTCGGTCACCGTCAAGATCGACAGCACGGCCCCGGTCACCACGGCCCAGTTCGCCCCGGCCAACGACAACGGCTGGCACAACGGGACCGTCCCGGTGGTGCTGAAGTCGGCCGACGCCGGATCCGGGGTGGCGCTGCTGGAGTGGTCGCTGGACGGGGGTGCCTGGACGCCGTACACCGCGCCGGTGGACGTGACCGGGGACGGCCGGCACGAGCTGCTCTACCGGTCCCGGGACAAGGCCGGCAACGCCGAGACGCTCAAGTCGGCGGTCGTCCGGATCGACGGCACCAAGCCGACCCTGCTCGTCTCCGGGCTGGCCAACGGTCAGCTGTACGGCGACAGCCAGGACATTCGCACCTCGTGGCAGGCGGTCGACCCGACCTCCGGCATCCAGACCACCACCGGCACGCTCAACGGGCGGGCGTACACCAGCGGCTCCCTGCAGGCGCTGTACGAGCTGCCGCTCGGTCTGCACGAGCTGACCGTGACCGCGACCGACAAGGCCGGCAACAGCACCTCGACGACGGTCCGGTTCTTCGTCACCACCTCGTTCCGGGACATGCAGAACCTGCTGGACCGGTTCAAGGCGACCGGACGGCTCTCCACCAAGGCCCACCGGCAGCTCTCCACGAGACTGGACACGATCCGGGCCTCGGAGGCGGCCGGCGAGGACGAGCGGGCGGTGCGGCAGCTGGCCACCTTCAAGACGCTCGTCAACGACGCCGCGCTGGTCACCGACGCCGACGTGCGGGACACCCTGCTCCGCGACGCCGACGCGATGACCGAGCGGCTCGGCGGCACGGCCAGCAAGGCCGGGGTACGGGCGAACGACGGCAAGCCGGTCACCGGGGCCGGCCGGCTCGCCGCGGACCCCACCCGGGTCTCCCCGGACCGCCCACTCTGACGCCGTTCGCCGCGCAGGAAGGAACAGCTTGATGCGTCGTACCCGTGGAGCGGCCGCCGTCCTCGCCGGTCTGCTGCTGGCCCTCCTGCCGGCGGCCGGCCCGGCGTGGGGGCACACCGGAAAACTGAAACTGGAGGTCGCCGGCGACGGCGCCACCGGCATCACCGTGCAGGCCCGCCACGGCGACGGGCACCGGCTGGACACGTTGGTCCGGCTGGTCCTCACCGCCACCGCGGCGGGCG
>NZ_JBEZGQ010000908.1:0-3370 GCF_040650095.1 Actinoplanes sp. NPDC048791
CGCCGAGCTCAAGGAGCTGACCGAGGCCGAGTCCGCGGCCCGGGCCGCCGCGCACGCCCTGACCGAGGCCAACGAGCTGCTCGGATCGGCCGACAGCTGGTCCACCGCCGACACGTTCCTCGGCGGTGGCGGGCTGACCAGCATCATCAAGCACAGCCGGCTGGACGACGCCGCCGCCCGGGCCGCCGAGGCCGACCGCCGGATCGCCGTGCTCCGCGCCGAGCTGCGCGACGTCGACCTGGCCCTGCCCACAGTGGCCGGCGGGCTCGGGCTGGGCGGCTTCACCCGCTTCGCGGACGTGTGGCTCGACAACATCTTCACCGACCTGTCCGTACGCGGTCAGATCAAGGACGGTCTCGGGCAGCTCGGCCAGGCCGCCCAGCAGGTCGGCCGGATCCGGGCGGCGCTGGCCGCCCGGATCAGCGAGAACCGCAACCGGCTCGCGACCCTCGACCGCGAACGGGCCGCCCTGCTGCAACCCTGATCCGGGCGCGGGTCAGCCGTTCGCCCGCGGCTCGACGGCCTGCAGCGCCCAGCTGTTGCCGTCCGGGTCCTTGAAGTGGACGAAGTTGCCCCACGGCTGCACGTCGACGTCACCGGCCTCGACGCCCGCGTCCAGCAGCTGCCGGCGGGCGGCCTCCGCGTCGGGCACCACCACCTGGATCTCCTGGGTGCCCGGCACCTTCTCGGTGATGCCGTCGCCGAGCACGATCGAACACGCCGAGCCGGGCGGGGTCAGCTGCACGAACCGCAAACCCTCGTGCACCCGGTGGTCGTGGTCGGCGTTGAAGCCGATCCGCTGGTAGAACGCCTTGGCCCGGTCGACGTCGGTCACCGGTACGGGAATGAGCTCGATCTTCCACGTCGATGTCATGAGGACATCCTGCCCACCATTGCGGTCACTTCCTGACCGCAGCGGATCTTCGGTTCAGTACAGTGCGGGCATGGCGAACCTACGGCAGCAGATCCTGGCCGAGCTCGGCGTCAGACCGGTCATCGAGCCCGCCCAGGAGATCCGGCAGCGGGTGGGCTTCCTCAAGGACTATCTGCGCTCGACCCCGGGCGAGGGTTTTGTGCTGGGAATCAGCGGCGGCCAGGACAGCACGCTCGCCGGCCGGTTGTGCCAGCTCGCCACCGAGGAGCTGCGGGCCGAGGGACGGGCGGCCACGTTCGTCGCGGTACGGCTGCCGCACGGCGTGCAGGCTGACGAGCACGATGCGCTGATCGCCCTGGAGTTCATCCGGCCCGACCGGTCGATCACGGTGAACGTGCGGCCCGGCGCGGAGGCCGTCGCGGCCGAGGCCGCGCTCGGGCTGAAGGAGCTGCTGGGGGCCGAGCCACGGCTGCGGGACTTCGTCCGCGGCAACATCAAGGCCCGGGAACGGATGGTGATCCAGTACGCGATCGCCGGCCAGCTGAACCTCCTCGTCGTCGGCACCGACCACGCCGCCGAGGCGGTCACCGGCTTCTTCACCAAGTACGGCGACGGCGGCGTCGACATCACCCCGCTGACCGGCCTGAGCAAGCGCCAGGGTGCCGCCCTGCTGCGGGAGCTCGGCGCCCCGGCCAGCGTCTGGGAGAAGGTGCCGACCGCCGACCTCGAGGACGACCGCCCGGCCCTGCCCGACGAGGAGGCGCTGGGCCTGACCTACCACCAGATCGACGACTACCTGGAGGGCGCCGACGTCGCTCCGGACGTGGCCGCGAGGATCGAGTCGATCTACCTGGCGACCCGCCACAAGCGGGCACTGCCCGTGACACCCCTCGACGACTGGTGGCGCCCGACCGTCTGATCAGCGCAACGATTCCCGGGCGGTACGGGCCAGCTCCTCGTCGTACGGGCGGCCCAGCTCACCGGCCAGCACGATGATCCGGTCCAGCGCCGTCACGGCCTCCTCGACACGTCCCACCGCCCGGCAGGTCTCCGCGTACGCGTGCAGGCAGTCGATCTCCAGCTGCACCTCGGCGAGCGGTTCGAGCAGCTCGAGGGCCCGCCGGTGATGGTCGAGCGCCTCCTCGGGCTGGCCGATGACCCGCAGTGCCACGCCGAGAGCGTTGTGGCACCACGCCTGGTTGTGCTGCAGGTTGTGCTCCTCCGCGAGCCGCAGCGCGTCGTGCAGCGCCCGCTGTGACTCCGTCGGGTCGTGCCCGGCCAGCGCCACGCCGAGCGTGACCAGTCCGGTGATCCGGCCGGGTCCCTCCGCCAGGGCGACCGAGGCCCGCGCGAGCTCGACGGCTTCGCGGTGCCGCCCGAGATGCGCGGCCACCCAGCCCTCGACGGCCATAGCCTGCGCCTGCCCGGCGCGGTGCCCGAGCTTCTCGAACAGCTCCCGGGCCCGCCGGAGCTGCTCCTGCGCCGCTTCGAGGTCCCCGGAGTCCCGGCGCGCGAACCCGGTGCGCAGCGCCAGGCCGGCCGCGAGGTCGTCGTCCGGCCCGGACTGCTCCGCCAGCTCGTACGCGGCGAGCGCCTCGGTGAGGCGTCCGGCGGCGGCCCGCGCGTAGCCGAGGTCGGCCAGCAGAGCGGCCCGTTGCTGGTGGCGGCCGAGTCTTGCGGCGGCGGCCGCGGCGGCTTCGAGCATGCGTACCTGTTCGTCGGTCCCGCGGTGCCGGAAGAACCAGACCCGCAGGACCTGCGGCAACTCGGCCACCACCTCGTCCAGGCCGAGCCGTACGGCCGCGTCGAAGGCGGCGACCAGGTTGACGTACTGGGCTTCGAACCAGGCCATCGCCTTGGCCGGATCGCCCGGTGCCGGTTCGCGGCGGTGCGGTGCGGGCAGCGTCCGATCATGGGCGGCCGCCTGCGCCAGATAGTGCCGCAGGACCCGGCGCAGGGCGGCCTCGGCCTGCGGCTCTTCCGCTGCCGCGAGGTCGGCCGCGTACTGCCGGATCAGGTCGTGCATGCGGTACCGCCCGGGCGCGGGCTCTTGGATCAGGTGGGCGTCGATCAGCTCCTCCAGCACCGCACCGACCCGGTCGGGTGGCAGGTCGGTGAGCGCGCCGGCCACCGCCGCGTCGAAGTCGGCGCCGGGCAGCAGGCCCAGCCGCCGGAACGTGCGCCGCTGGACCGCGTCGAGCTGGTGCAACGACATGCCGAACACCGAGTCGAAGCGGCCGGCGGTGTCGCGCAGCCGCTCGGCCAGCACCGCCACTATCCATCCTGGACGATGCCGCAGCCGCGCGCCCGCCATCCGCAGCGCCAGCGGGAGCCCGCCGCACTGCTGCAGAACTTGGCTGATCCCGGCCTCCTCGGTGAGCGCGAGCCCGGCCGCCCGGCCGAACAGCTCCGCCGCGTCGCCGCCGGCCAGCGGTTCCACTGACACCGCCGGCACCCCGTCCAGGTCGTCCACCCGCTGCCGGCTGCTGAACAGCA
>NZ_JBEZGQ010000909.1:0-3365 GCF_040650095.1 Actinoplanes sp. NPDC048791
GCGGCGCGGACCACCCTTCCGCGTCGCGCCGGACCCATCCCCCGGAGCGAGGAACCATGAAACGACTGACCCAGGCCCTGCTGGCCCTCACCGCCGCGGTGAGCGCGATCGGTGCCTCCGTGCTGCTGCCGGCCGCCCCCGCGGCCGCCGCGACCCTGCAGGAGGTCACCGGCTTCGGCACCAACCCGACCAACCTGCGCATGCACCTGTACGTCCCCGACCGGCTCCCGCCGAACCCGGCCCTGCTCGTGGCCGTGCACTACTGCACCGGCTCCGGCCCGGCGTTCTACTCGGGCACCTCGTTCGCCTCCCTGGCCGACCGGTACGGCTACATCGTGATCTACCCGTCGGCGACCCGCTCGGGCAACTGCTTCGACGTGTCCTCACCGGCAGCGCTGCGCCACGACGGCAACAGCGACCCGGCCGGCATCGTCTCGATGGTCCGCTACGTGCAGCAGCGGTACAGCACCGATCCGGCCCGTACGGTCGTCACCGGCGCGTCCTCCGGCGCCATGATGACCAACGTGCTGCTGGGCGACTACCCGGACGTGTTCCGGGCCGGCGCGGCGTTCGCGGGGGTGCCGTTCGGCTGCTTCGCCACGACCGACGGCTCCGGCTGGAACAGCGCCTGCGCCAACGGTCAGGTCACCAAGACCCCGCAGGCCTGGGGTGACCTGGTCCGCAACGCCTACCCCGGATACACCGGGGCGCGGCCGCGGATGCAGGTGTGGCACGGCGTCAACGACGACACGTTGCGGTACCCGAACTTCACCGAAGAGATCAAGCAGTGGACCAACGTGCACGGCCTCTCGCAGACCCCGGCGCTGACCGACTCGCCGCAGTCGGGCTGGACCCGTACCCGCTACGGCTCGACCTCCGCGCAGCCGCCGGTCGAGGCGATCAGCGTGGCGAACACCGGGCACAACCTGCCGCAGTCCGGCATGGCCGAGCGCGCGGTGACGTTCCTCGGGCTGGACAGCACCACCGTCCCGCCGACCTCGCCCCCGACCTCGCCCCCTGTCTCGCCCACGCCGCCGACCAGCACCCCGCCGTCCAGCCCGCCTCCGAGCACGGGTGGCTGCCGGGTCGGATACGTGGTCAACGCCTGGAACAGCGGCCTGACCGCGGCGATCTCGATCACCAACTCCGGCCCGGCCGTGACCAGCTGGACGCTCGGCTTCACCCTGCCGGCGGGCCAGACCATCACCTCGGGCTGGAACGCGACGTGGACGGGCTCCAGCGGAGCGGTCACCGCCCGCAACGTCTCCTACAACGGCACCCTCGCGACGGGCGCGTCGACCAGCATCGGCCTGCAAGCCACGCACACCGGTGACAGCAGCCGCCCGACAGCGTTCACGCTGAACGGCACCGCCTGCACAGTCGCCTGATGAGACCGCCTGCTGCCCCGGACCGGGTGAGCCGGGGCAGCAGGTGCACCCCTCAGCAGGAACCCGGGCAGAGCCGCCTCGTCGCCCGGGCCCGGGCCGGTCGGGCCCCGCCCACCGGTGGCGAGCCGGGCCAACTGCCAGCCGACGGCGTAGACGGCCAGCACAACGCAGATGGCAGCGACACCGTCCACGGCGAACTGCCTCACCGCGAGCTCCGCCATGTCCCTCCCGGTCCACGTCGGCGGAACGACCTGCGGCGGAAGGTCGGAATAGTCGATCTTGTTGGCCGCCATGAGTTGCCGGACGCCGCTCACCGCGCCCGCAGTGCCCAGCACCAGCGGCGCTGCCACCAAGGCACCCCAGATCCACGTCCGCAGCCGGGCCGGGAGCCGCAGCACGGACGGGACCGGTTGCGCCGGCGTCATCCGCCACCAGCGCCACGTCCAGACCAGGAGCACGGCCGCGCCGAGTACGCCGCCGGCCAGGTCAACCTTCGTCGACTGATCCGCACCGAACACGCCGTCCAAGCGGTCCCAGGCCACGTGAGTCGCTGCCCCGATCGCCAGCGAGAGGGCGATCCACCACACGGCGGTCGGCCGCCACCCGATGAACCGTTCCGCGGACTGCCACACACGCCCCGCGGCAGCTTGCGGCAAGAGCGCCACCACGGGCCGTTTGAGCAGCACCTGAAACACCACGAGCAGCACCAGGGCGATCAGCGGGTCGAGCCAGAACACCGACGACGCATGGTGGGTGCGGGTGAGCAGAGTGCCGCTGGGGTCGAGCCACGGCAGGGCGGCGTAGTACGTCAGATCCGGCGCCATCGAGCCCATGACCAGGGCGGACGCAACCAGCGGACGGCGGGAGACGGCAAGGACCGCCGCCGGATGAGCAAGCGTGAACGGCATCCGCCGAACGCTAGCAAGCGGCCCGGCCTGGTGGTGCGAACCACCAGGCCGAGCTCGCCCTAGGCTCCGGTACGGGTCGCGATCGCCTGCAGGAAGATCTCGTTGATCTTCGCCGGGTCCTCCGCGATGAAGACGCCGCTGGACGGCCCGCTGGCGTCCGAGATCGCCTTCAGCTCGCCGCGGTCGACCTCCGGACCGATACCGATGATCACCATGCGCACCGGCTTCTGCGGGTTCCGCGCCCGCCGCAGGTCGGCGACCAGCTCGTCCCGGGTCAGGCCGTCGGGGTTCTCGTTCACCCCGTCGGTGAACAGGATGACCGAGTTGACCCGGCCCTGCTGCCACCCGTTCTGCACGGTCTTGTACGCCGCCAGCGCGGTGTCGTACAGCCCGGTGTCGCCGGTCTTCTTGGGTTTCATGTCGTTGAGGGCGTCGTTGAGCCGGTTGCGCGCCGTGGACAGCGGGCTGATCGCCACCTTCGGCTGCCACGCCTGCTTGCCCACCAGCTCCGTGGAGAAGAACCAGGTGCCGACGGACCAGCGGTCGTCGAACAGCTGCAGCCCCTGCGCCGCGGCCCGTTTGGTGACCTCGTTGCGGGTCAGGCCGCCCGCGGTGGGCACCTCGGTCAGCATCGAACCGGAGATGTCGAAGACGGCGAGCACCCGGCCCGGCTGCGTGATCGCGGCCCAGCTGCCCAGCACCTGGCTGATGGCCGTGGAGGCCTGGGCCGACGCGGCGGCACCCTGACTCGCCGTGGCGCCCGGGGCGATCACCGGGGTGGCCACCGGCGGCGCGCCGGTCGGAGCGATGAAGCCCGCCCCCGCCTTGCCGTCGGGCCCACGCAGACCGGCGGCCGCCAGCGCGTCCCGGAACGTCGTCCCGCGCAGCTCCTCGTGCAGCGCCGCGGCGGCGGCTGCCTTCTGCGGGTCGACCTCCGGCATGACCGCGAACGGGTAGTTCAGCGCGGTCGGCGCCGGATCGAGGTAGAGGGCGGCGAGCTGGATGGGTGGCTTGCCCCCGTTGTACGAGACCACATCCTCCTCGGAGAGGGGCGCAGCGCTCAGACCGG
>NZ_JBEZGQ010000910.1:0-3363 GCF_040650095.1 Actinoplanes sp. NPDC048791
GCGACCTCTACCTCGTCTTCCCGAGCGCCGGGGCCCGGCTGAGCGGGGTGCGGTTCAGTCCGGTGGGCTGAGCGGTCCGGCCGCCAGGTGCGCGCACACCGCCGCGACGGTGGTGACGTCGGCGTACTTGGCGGCCAGGTCGTAGAGGTTGGCGTCGTGCACCGCCGGGCTGCGGTCACCGCAGGCGTCGGCGGCCACGATCGGGCGGAAGCCGTGCTGCATCGCGTCGGTGGCACTGGCCCGGACACAGCCGGAGGTCGAGACGCCGGCGATCACCGTGGTGTCGACCCCGGCGGCGGTGAGGGTCGCCGCCAGCGAGGTGCCGAAGAAGGCGGACGCGTACTGCTTGGCCACGACGACCTCGCCCGGGCGGGGTTCGAGGCCGGGGACGAACTGGCCGAGCTCTCCGGCGCCCTCGGCGAGCACCGCCAGACCGGGCACCTTGCGGACGAACAGGCCACCGTCGGCCAGCCCGGCGGTGTACCGCACCCGGGTGTGCACCACCAGCAGCCCGGCGTCGCGCGCCGCGGCCAGCAGCACCGCGCACCCGTCGACGGCGGTGCGGGAGCCCCGGTCGAACGGGCTCCCGGCGGTGAAGTAGGCCCGCATCATGTCGATCACGAGCAGGGCGGGGCGCCGGCCCCAGCCCAGCTCGCCACCGAACGCGGCGCTCACGTCAGGCCCACACGGGACGGGTCGGCGCGGGCAGGCCGGTCTCCTCCTGGCACCGGGCCAGGATCTCGTCCAGGCCGGGACCCATGTCGAACACCGGCAGCTCGCGCGGACGCTCGGCGCGCAGCCGGATCCGCAGGGCCTCGGTGGCCGCCCCGTCCGGCGTACCGGTGTCGTCGACGACCACGCCGTAGCGCCGCGCACCCTCGCTGGTGACCAGGCCGCGCCGGACCTCGAGGGCGACCAGGTCCGCGTCGCGGGCCAGCGGGTCGCCCCAGCCGCCACCACCCCAGGTGACGAAGTGCAGCACGTCGCCCGGGCCGACCGGCACGTCGTGGCACTTGCTCGGCAGGATCTCCCGGGTGCCGTCGGCCCGGTCGATCCACTTGCGGCCCCGGGCGCCCGGCTCGCCGCCGTTGACGCCCCACGGGTACATCAGCCAGCGGTCGTCGTGGATGGCGATGGTCCCGGGCTCGAGGAAGTGGTACGCGACGTCGACACCGTTGCCGCCGCGATGCAGCCCCGCGCCCCCGGTGTCGGCGATCGTCTCCCACTTCTCGATCCGCAGCGGGTAGTACGACTCCAGGAACTCGCACGGGATGTTGACGAAGCTGGGCCACAACGAGTGCCCGTCCGGGCCGTCACCCAGCGGCCGGCCGGGGATGCCGCCGAAGCCGATCGAGTACAGCTGGAACCACTCCCCCTTGCGGTCGCCGCCGGAGTAGTTCCCGGAGTACATGAAGTGCGGCGACGAGGAAAAGCCGGCCGCGTTGAGCAGCGCCGGATTGGTCTGCCCGAGCAGGCCGCCGAACAGGTCGAAGACCCGGCCGATGCCGTGGTTGCGGGCGTTGAGGGCGGCCGGATGCTTCGGCTTCCAGTACGAGCCGTCCGGGATGGTCACGTCGACCAGCGGATAGAAGCCGTCGTTCCAGAGGATCTGTGGGTCGGCCACGGTGATCATGTAGATGCCGAAGAACATCCGGGCCAGGTTCTCGTTCAGGTAGTAGTTGATCGGGCCCCGGGCCTGCGGCGACGAGCCGGTGAAGTCCAGGTGCACCTTGTCGCCGGTGCGGGTCAGCGACAGCTTCAGCTCGTACGGGCCGTAACCCACACCGTCGTCGCAGATGTAGTCGGTGAACGACAGCGTCCGGCCCTCTTGGAAGACGAGGTGCAGCAGGGCCTTCATCGCGTCGTGGTTGCGCTGCAACAGGGCGTCCAGCGCCGACAGGTACGTGTCCACCCCGAACCGGGCGCACATCTCCTGCACCCGGCGCGCGGCCGTCCGGCAGGCGGCGACCAGCCCGTTGAGGTCGGCGCGGTTCCAGTCCGGCACCCGCACCTGGTTGAGGATGATCCGCAGCGCGTCCTCGTTGACCCGGCCGGCGTCGTACAGCTTGAACGGCGGGATCACCACGCCTTCCTCGTAGATGGTCCGCGCGTCGGTGGGCATGGACGACGGGGTCTTGCCGCCGACGTCCGACATGTGCCCGAACATCGACGCCCAGCCGACCACCCGGCCCTCGACGAAGATCGGCAGCACCACCAGCCAGTCGTTGGCGTGGCTGATCGCGGCGCCGCACGCGTACGGGTCGGAGGTGAGCAGGATGTCGCCCTCGCCGATGTCACCGTCGAAGCCGGCCAGGAAGTCCGGGATGGACAGGCCGAACTGGCCCACCACCATCTTCCCGGCCGGGTCGGCGATCAGCGGGAACTCGTCGTGCTGCTCGCGGATGCCGGGCGAGAGCGCGGTCCGGAACAGCACCTCGTCCATCTCGTACCGGGCGTTGCGCAACCCGTTCTCGACCAGGTCGAGGGTGACCGGGTCGACCTCGACCCGCGGGACCGGGGTGCTGTTCGGTTCGACGATGCGCGCCATCTCAGGCCTCCGTAACGCTGGGACGGATGAGCAGACTGCCGGCGGCGTCGGCGGTGGCGGTGTGCCCGGGCAGCACCAGGGTGGTGGAGTCCATCTCGACCACGATCGCCGGGCCGGGGACCACGTCACCGGCGCGCAGTTTGAGCCGGTCGTAGAGCCCGGCGTCGACGTAGGCGCCGTCGACGTAGATCCGGGTGTCACCGCTGCGGGCGGCCGAGACGTCGCCGTCGCCGGGCTCGAGCCGGATCGGGGCCACCCGCGGCCGGGGGCCGGTGACGGTGGCGCGCGCGTTCACCAGCTCGTGCCCGGCGGGCAGGGTGAAGGAGAACAGCCGCTCGTGCTCGGCGTCGAAGCGCCGGGCGAGCTGCTCGCAGCCGTCGGCCGCGGCCAGCAGATCGGCGTCGAAAGTGACCGCGAGCTCGTTGCCCTGCCCGACGAAGCGCAGATCGGCCGAGTACGTCGTGGTGTGCCCGGCGACCGGGATGCCCTGGTCGGCCAGCCGCTGCGACGCGGCCGCGGCCAGTTCGCCGAAGACGATCCGCAGCTCCCCGGCGTCCAGCTCGTCGAGCTTGCGCAGCACCGTACGGGCGGACTCGTCGCGCGCGGACGTGGTGGCGTCGCCGAGCGCGCACAGCACACCGGGCGACGGCGGCACGATCACCGGCCAGGCCCCGGTCAACCGGCCCAGCGCGTTGGCGTGCAGCGGCCCGGCCCCACCGAAGGCGACCAGGGCGAAGTCGCGCGGGTCGAAACCCTGCTGCACGCTGACCAGGCGCAGGGAGGCTCCATGTCTCGTGCACATGTCCGCGCGGTTC
>NZ_JBEZGQ010000911.1:0-3362 GCF_040650095.1 Actinoplanes sp. NPDC048791
GGTCCGGCACCCGGCGCAGCAGGCCGGTGGCCTCCAGCCGGTCGCACAGCCGGCTCGCCGAGGACGGCACCACGTCGAGGGCCTCGGCGAGCCGGCTCATGTTCGTGTGCGGCCCCCGCGAGATGATCGTGAGTACGCGCAGCTGCGCCGGGGGTACGGCGGGCGACTGCGCGAGCCGGGCGCTCTCCAGGACACCCAGCAGCGACTCCACCGTCGACTCCATCGCCGCTGCGACGTCCGTGACGCGATCCATGCCGGTCCTCTGTGTGCTCAAAGTCGGGGCATTTCGGCCTAGGGCCTGTCCTAGCAGGTCATGGCCTCTCCCAGCCTGGACCACGTCGGTCATCGCCGCCAGTCGAGGCAGACGGTGACCGCGTCGTCGTCCGGATCGGCGCCCGCGTGATATTCGCGCAGGCCCCGCATAACCGTACCCACTGCCTCGGTGGCGGGCTGCAGGCGCGTCCGGCGCAGCGCGGTCAGCAGGGCGCTCTCCCCGTACGGGGCCCGTCCGCCCGGTGTGGCGGCGTGCACCCCGTCGCTGACCACGAGCAGCCGGTCGGCCGGTTCGAGGCGGAACCGCTGGATCTCGTACCGGGTCTCGCCGAACATGCCCAGCGGCAGCTGCTGCTCCAGGATCACCGGCTGGATGTCCCGTTCGCGGGCGATGACCGCGCGGGGTGAGCCCGCGTCGACCGCGGCCACGTGCCCGCCGATCAGGTCGATCTCCAGCAGCAGAGTGGCGGCGTGGGCGGCGCCGCCGTACCGGGCGTGGATGGCGTCGCCGGCCAGTTCGGCCTGTTCGACGATGTCGGCACCGGAGCGGCGGGCGTTGCGCATGGCGTTGACCGCGACGGTGGTGAGCACCGCGGCGTCGAGGCCGTCGCCGGCGCCGTTCAGCACGGTGATGGTGAGCCGGTCGTCGGCCAGGGTCCAGTCGAAGTGGTCGCCGAAGACCGCGTACGCGGGCTCCAGTTGCCCGGCGACCAGGAAGCGCTCGTCGCCCAGCGAGCGTCCCGGCAGCAGTTCCCATTGCAGCTCGGCCGCCATGGTGAGGCGTTCCCGGCGGATCACCCGGCGGTAGCGGTCGGTGACCGCGTCGGCGGCCCGCAGGGCGACGGCGAGCTCGTCGGCGACCGCCGACAGGTCGCTGGTCAGCCCGGTGCCCGAGGGCAGGGTGGTCTGCACGACGAGCACGCCGAGGCGTTCGCCCCAGACGGTCAGCGGCAGGTAGGCGCGGTTGGCGTCCGCGGCGATGTCGACCAGCGGCCGCTGGCTGCCGAAACAGCGCACGGCCAGGGCGTTGCCGGCCGGTCCGCCGAGCTCGAGCAGCGGCCACAGGCCGGTCAGGGTCAGGTCGCCGAGCAGCACCTCGACCCGGCCGGCCGCGTAGTGCCGGCGCAGGTGGTCCGCCACGACCTCGGGAAGCCGGTCGGGCGGCGCCGCGCGCAGCAGCGCCCCGACGAGCGTCGGACGGTCGGACAAGGGCTGACCTCTTTCTCTCGGGGCGCGGAACAGCGACCGGACAGCAATATTTGCTGTACGGCAAGGATGATAGGGGCACGGCGAAGCGGCCCGGCGGCGGGCCGTGGGCCCGGCGGATCAGGGGGTACGGCGGATCAAGGGGTACGGCGGGTACGGCGGGTCGCTCAGTGCGCGCCCGCACCGCCGGCCAGCGCGAAGGACTTCTCGAAGTGGATGAGGCTGCCGCTGCGCGGGGTCGACTGCATCCGTACGTTGTCGCTCAGTGCCTTGATGAGGAACAGTCCCCGGCCGCGCTCACTGTTCGGACCGGGGTCACCGACCGCGGTCGCGTCGAAGCCGGCGCCGTTGTCGGCGACGTCGATCGCGCAGCGGTCCTCGGCCACGTCCAGGCGGACCTCGATGCCGTCCGCGCCGGTGGCGTGCTTGACCACGTTGGCGCACGCCTCGGTCAGGGCCAGCTCCAGGTCGTCGCCGTCCTGGCGGTCGACCTGGAACGCCGACAGGGCACACCGCAGCAGCCGGCGCACCGCGGGCACGCTGTCGACCTCACGCGGCAGGTTGAGCCGTACCGAGATACGCATGCGACTCCTCCCCCCGTTGTCGACCCGGCACCTGCCCGGTCCGCTGACAGTGATGTTCCCGCCGGACGGCCGGGCTAATCCCGGTACGGGCGATCCGGCTTCCCGCCGGTCCGGAACCGGCCGTCCGAAGTTCTTGTTATCGCAGGCCGTTCGGGCGGTCTCCCTTCCCGTGGTCGGCGAAACGGCCGCCGCGCGCAATGATCGAGGCTCCACGGGAAGAGGTCAGGACTCTGATGGCGTTTCAACCGGACACCGCGACGGTGGTCGCCGCCCGCGCCGGCGACCCGGCCGCGGTCGACCGCCTGGTCGCCGGGTACCTGCCGCTGGTCTACACGATCGTCGGCCGGGCCCTGGACGGGCACGCCGACGTCGACGACGTCGTGCAGGACACCATGCTCCGCGTCCTGCGCAACCTCGGTGACCTGCGCGAACCCGAGGCGTTCCGGTCCTGGCTGGTGGCCATCACCGTGCGTCAGGTACGGGAGCGCTACCGGGTGCGCCGATCGGCGCCGGACACCCTGCTGCCCGACGACATCCGCGACCCGGGAGCCGATTTCACCGACCTGGCGATCACCCGGCTGGAGCTGGCCGGTCAGCGCCGGGAGACCGCCGAGGCCACCCGCTGGCTCGACGAGGACAACCGGGAGCTGCTCTCGCTGTGGTGGCTGGAGGCCTCCGGCGAGCTGACCCGGGACGAGATCGTCGCCGCGACCGAGGTGACCCGCCAGCACGCGGCGGTACGGATCCAGCGGATGAAAGGCCAGCTGGAGACGGCCCGCGTCGTCGTGCGCGCGCTGGCCGCCAATCCGCCGTGCGCCGATCTGGCGCTGGTCACCGCCGAGTGGGACGGCCGTCCCGGAGCCCTGTGGCGCAAGCGCATCGCCCGTCACACCCGTGACTGCCGGCAGTGCTCACCGGCCTGGTCGGGTCTGGTGGCGGCGGAACGGCTGCTGGTCGGCATGGCCCTGGTGCCGCTGCCGCACACGCTCAGCGGCGGCGCCCTGTCCGCCTTCGGTGGTGCGCAGGCCGGTTCGCACGTCGCGCACGTGGTCTCGGGCAAGGCGCTGGCCGCCAAGATCGCCGTGAAGGGCAGCGTCGGCGTCGGCCGGCGGGTGCTCACCGCGATGCTGGCGACCGGCACGGTGGCCGGTGGCGGCGCGGCCGTGGTCGTGTACTCCAACGCCGACAAGCCGGTCGCCAACGCGGCCGTGATCTCGACCGCCGCGCCCACGCCGCGGCTGACCCTGCCGGCCGCGCCCACCCCCAGCCCCACCGCCGTGTCGCCCTCGCCGCGGCAAT
>NZ_JBEZGQ010000912.1:0-3357 GCF_040650095.1 Actinoplanes sp. NPDC048791
GCGGGCGGTGGCAGTGCTGCGACCCGACGAGCTCGGGGAGGCGGCGCCCGAGCTGCGCGCGGACGCCCGGGCCTATGCGGTGCTCGCGGCATCCCTGCCGGGCCCGGGGGAGTGGACCGGGGCGGCGGCCGAGGCGTACGACGTGGCCCGGCAGCGCGCGGCAGCACACCTCAGCGGCGGCCCGGAAAGCCTCGACGAACGGTTGCAGGCGTCGGCGGACCTGGCGGACTCGCTGGTCACCTGGATGCGGTCGGCCCGCGACTCCCTGGCGGAGGTCCTGACCGAGGTGCTCAGCTCCGCCGAAGCGGTGACCCTGGCCGCGACCGAAATGGACCTCGCCACGCCCCGCGAGCAGGAAGCGGCGGCGGACATCGCGGTGAAGGTGCTGCGGGCGGTCGCCGACGCGTACGAGCCGGGCGCGGAACTGTTGCACACCTCGGCCCACCTGGCCGAACCACTGGTGGCGGTGCGGTGACGACGGGCGCCACGCTCGGATAGCCGGTTCCGAGCGCGGCGCCGCGTCCCCTGCACCCCCCGCAGGTCCACGTCACACTCAACGCCTGCGGTGGACCTTTGTCGCCCGGGCGGCCGGGGAACGAGCCGCTCGTCCGGGCAGAACAGCACCTGCGGACGGCAGTTGTCACCTTGTGGCCGAGGCCGCAGGTCAGGGGCGAGGGCGGCCGCGCATACCGAAGATCAGAGCTGCCGCGCCCGCGATCAGCAGTGCGACGCCGGCCAGCGCCAGCACGTCCACCCGCGGACCGGTGATCGGCAGGCCACCGCCGTCGCCGCTGACCACGCCCGACGGACCGGCCGCGGGTTCGGGGGCCACGGCGGCCACTTCGAGCAGTCCCATGTCGAGGTCCAGGACTACGCCGGTGCGGTTGGGGGTGCTGTCGCCGTACGCCTGGCGGTCCGGGCCCTTGGTGATCGCGATGGTCATCGCGGTGGCCTTCGCGGCAATGGCGTGACCGGAGACGGCCTGGCGCACGTCGCCGAGCGAGACCGCGACGGTCGTGCCGGGACCGGTGGCCGGCGCGGCCTCGGTGCCCTGGCCGGGGTCGGCGATCGGCGGGACACCGGGGATGGTCGGCAGGGGGAGCGGCGAGGCGGGGCTGAGCGCGCCGGTTCCGGGGAGGCTGGAGAAGAGTCCCTTGCCGTTCTTGTCATGATCACTGGCGGGCGCGCCGGGCTTGCGAACGTTGTCGTTGCTCGCGCCAGGTGCCTCGCTCCCGCCCTTGTGGACGCGCTTGTCGTCGGGGCCCGCCTTGCCGTCGCCGCCGTTGCCGTTTTTGTCCTTGTCCGCGCGGTTGCCGGGGTTGTGGGCCTTGCCGTTCTCCGGGTCGCGCTGGGCAGCGAGGCGGTAGGCCGGGCTGCCGCCATCGAAGGCGCCATCGTTGTGAGCCGAGCCGTTGTAGTCCTTGCCGCTCTCGGCTTCGTCCTTTCGGGCCCCGCCCTGTCCGGGTACCGCCTCGCCGTTCTCGTCCAGCCGCAGCTCCACGTTGTCGCCCGCGGTGTCCAGCCGAGCGGTCTCGAACCCCTCCCCGGACACCTCGATCACCGCCGGCTCGTACCGCACCTCGCCGCCGTCCGCGGCCGACATCGTGGCCAGCAGCGACGGCGGCTTGACCACCTTGATCGTGACCTTCCCGCCCAGCAGCTGCACCTTGCCGCCGGCCATGGAGGCCGCCGCGACAGCCCGCGCGGCCGGCCCGCGCCGCTCCATCGCCGTCGTGCTCAGGCCCGAGACCTTTCCGGGTACGCGAACCAGCGCGGCATCCCCGCCGTCGAGCACCCCCGCCCGCCGCAGCACCGCCTCGGCCCGGGTCGCCTCACCGGCAACGTTGCCGCAGGCCATCCTGGGGTCCCACTGGGCCTGCACGCTCAGCTCACTCGCGCCGAGCCGGAACGGGCCCACCTCGGTGGCCGCATGCCTGCGCTGCTCGGGCTTCTTGTGGCTGGGCGGAGCCGTCTGCTGCAGCACCTGGGCGAGCGCCTTCTGGTCCGCTGGGCCGCCGTCGAGGACCCGGCCCAGCGCCGCGGCGTTGACGGGGGCCTGGGCGACCAGGGCGGATTTGGCGTCGCCCACGCCGACGTCCTTGATCGGCTGGTCGTCGCGGCCGGCCGGGCCGAGGTCGAGGTCGGCGATGCGCATGAGCTGGGTGCCGGACTGGGCGGCGTACCGCAGGGCTTGTTCGCAGGGTGCGGGCGCGGCGGCCGCGGGCAGCGGCACGAGCAGGGCCCCGACCACCCCGAGCGCGGCGGCTTTGAGCCGGGCCCGGGTGGTGCTGGGAACGCCCTGGTCGGGCTCGGCGGGTGTCACAAGATCAACCCGTGCTGGCACGGCGGGCATCATGAAAAAGTCCTCCCCCAAGGATCACCGCAATGAGCGGCGTCTACGGGATGGCCCAACGAGAGTCAATGCCAGGGGTTGCGCTGATCTATGTAGTTCTGCGCTATTTCGCACCGCCGGTCCGTCGCCGTAGGGTGGGGTCATGGGCATGCTGTGCGCCGTCAGCTTCAACCGCTACGGCCGTCTCTACTACCTCGACCCGGGTGAGTTCTCGCCCCAGGTCGGTGACCGCGTGCTGGTCCCGACCGACGACGGGCCCGAGGTGGCGGAATGCGTCTGGGCGGCGCAGTGGGTCAGCGAGGACACGGACGGTTTCCCCAAGGTCGCCGGCCTCGCCGACGACCGCGACCTGCGCCGCGACGAGCTGCTGCGCAAACGCAAGGCCGAGGCGAAGGTCGCGGCCAAGAAACTGATCAAGGCCCACGAGCTCCCGATGAAGGTCGTGGCCGTGGACCACGTCCTGGAGCAGGCCGGTACGGGCGGCGCCCGCACCACGATCTACTTCACGGCCCCGCACCGGGTGGACTTCCGTTCCCTGGTCCGCGACCTCGGAGCGACCCTGCACTGCCGGGTGGAGCTGCGCCAGCTGTCGGCCCGCGACTCGGCCCGGGTCCAGGGCGGCATCGGCTCCTGCGGCCGGGACCTGTGCTGCGCGACGTTCCTGACGGACTTCGAGCCGGTGACGATCCGGATGGCCAAGGACCAGGACCTCCCCCTGAACCCGCTGCGCATCTCCGGCGCGTGCGGTCGCCTGATGTGCTGCCTCAAGTACGAACACCCCCTGTACCAGAAGTTCCAGGCGTCGGCGCCGGCCGTGGGCAGCCGGGTGACGACCCCGGAGGGCGACGGCAGGGTCGTGGCCCACAGCGTCCCGAAGGACGCGGTCGTGGTCAGGATGGACGCGGACGGCTCGCGCTGCTCGTGCAGCCGGGCATCGGTGTGCGGCCCGCGCCAGGCCCACGACGAGCAGTACTCCTGAGCGGCCCGCCCGGCGGCCCGGCGGC
>NZ_JBEZGQ010000913.1:0-3353 GCF_040650095.1 Actinoplanes sp. NPDC048791
GACGAGGACCTCACCGATCCGCAGGCCCCGCAGCGCCTGTTCGACCTGGCCGAGGCCACCTTCGGCCCGGTCGACATCCTGATCAACAACGCCACCGGCTGGGTGCAGGACACCTTCAGCCCGCAGGCCGTCGACCAGCACGGCCGGCAGATGCAGCCGGTCACCGTCGCCACCTGGTCGCAGCAGTTCGCCGTGGACGCGATGGCGCCGGCGCTGCTCATCGCCGAGTTCGCCCGCCGGCACGCCGCCCGCGGCGCGACCTGGGGGCGGATCGTGGGCCTGACGTCCGGCGCCGAACTCGGCTTCCCGCAGGAGGTCTCGTACGGCGCCGCGAAAGCCGCCCAGACCAACTACACGATGTCCGCCGCGGTCGAGCTGGCGCCTCTGGGCATCACCGCCAACGTGATCCATCCGCCGGTGACCGACACCGGCTGGGTGACCGACGCGGTCCGCGAGTTCGTGGCCCGGAGCACGGCACTGGTCAACGTCGCCACCCCCGCCCAGGTGGCCGAGGTCATCGCCTATCTGGCCTCCGACGCCTCCGCGCTGATCACCGGCAACGTCATCACCTTGCGCTGAACGCTGAGCAGGTCGCCCGGGGTGCAGTCCAGCGCGTCGCAGATCGCCGTGAGGGTGCTGAAGCGCAGCGCCCGGGCGTGCCCGTTCTTCAGGATCGACAGGTTCGCCACCGTCACGCCGACCCGGGCGGACAGCTCGACCAGGGTCATGCCGCGCGCGGCGAGGAGCGAGTCCAGGTGCACCGTGATCCGGTGCCCGTCCTCACCCATCAGACGAGCGTGTCCAGCTCGGCCCGCATCGCCACGCCGCGGGCGATGAGCTGACCGAACGCGGCGAAGATCAGCGCGACGGCGAGCCAGCCGGCCAGGGACCCGTGCGTGGTCACCGCCGCGCCCGAGGTCAGCATCGTGGTCGACAGCGTCCATTCGGCGACGACGGTGATCGCCCAGACCGCCACCCCGCCGAACGCGGTGATCTTCGCGGTCCGGTCGAGCTCGCGGACGGTCCACCGGGTGAACGGGTCGCTGTCCTGCGCGGCGCGCAGCACGGTGGCCATCCGCCGTGCGATCCAGGCCATCAGCAGCAGACCCGGGACGGAGGTCGCCGCGGACAGCAGCCGCTGGGCCAGGGACGGGTCCGTCACGGAGAAGACGACCTCACCGGCCGGGTCGACGACGACCCCGGGCGCGATGCCGCGGATGGTGTCCCAGCCGGTCAGCATGTCCGTCGGAAGCCCCAGCGCGACCGGTGAACCCGGGATGGCGGCGATCACCAGCACCGCGACGGCCAGGCAGAGGGAGGCGACCGCGATGAACGTCGCGGTGCCGCGCAACCGCCGCAGCCAGCGGCCCAACTGTGCGTCCATGAGACCCGCCTGACGTATCGAGAAACGATATGGATATCGAGAAACGATATGCCGGTCCGGGTGGCCCGTCAACGCCGGCCGGTAGATCCGTCCTGGCCGGGGTACCTGCCCGGGGTGACCGACCACGCCATCGACGTCGACCAGCCGCTCGCCCCGGACGTGCCCGCGGCCCCGCACAGCGCCAGCGGGGAGGCGGTGCGCACCTTCGACCTCAGCGCCGTCGCGCCGCCCGCGCGGCCCGCGCGCCGGTGGACGCCGCGGCGGGTGGTGGCCACCCCGGCGGCCTACGACCACCCGCACGGGCGGCGGATCATGGCGCTGGTCGAGGCCCGGGGGATCGAGGTCGAGCGGCTGCGGGCCAACCGGTTGACCGGGGTACGCGGTGAGACCGACCGGGAGACGTACGCCCGCGCGAAAGCCACCATGGCCATCGTGGTGAGCCCGCCCGCGCGGCGCACCCTCCAGCCGATCGCCCCCAGCGCCGACTGGCGGTTCGACCTGGCCGAGGGTTGCCCGGCCCACTGCCAGTACTGCTACCTGGCCGGCTCCCTGTCCGGGCCGCCGGTGACCCGGGTGTACGCCGACCTCGACGACATCCTCGCCGGCCTGGCCGCGTACGAGGGGCGCGGGACGATCACCAGCCGCCGGGCCGCCCGCCGCGACGAGGGCACCACCTTCGAGGCGTCCTGCTACACCGACCCGCTGGCCCTGGAACATCTGACCGGCAGCTGGCGTCGCGCGGTCGAGCACTTCGGGGCCTGGGACGCGCCGGTGCAGTTGCGCTGGACGACCAAGTTCGACGACGTCGGCACGTTCGTGGGGCTGCCGCACGCCGGGCGTACGCGGGTCCGGCTCAGCGTCAACTGCGCGCCGGTGAGCGACCGCATGGAGGGCGGCACGAGCCGGGTGGCGGACCGGCTGGCGGCGCTGCGCAAGCTGGCGCTCGACGGCTATCCGGTCGGCCTGACCATCGCGCCGATCATGCCGGTCGAGGATTGGCGCACCCATTACGGCCGGCTGCTGGATCAGGTGGCGGCCGCGGTTGAGGGCGTACCGGGGCTCGATCTGACCGCGGAGCTGATCACCCACCGCTTCACCCCGGGCAGCAAGGAGGTGCTGCTGGGCTGGTACCCGCGCACGAAGCTGGAGATGGACGAGGAGTCCCGCAGCCGCAAGCACGGCAAGTTCGGCGCGGTGAAGTACGTCTACCCGGCCGGGACGATGGCCGAGCTGCGCGGCTGGTTCGAGGCGGAGATCGCTGCCCGGCTGCCGTCGTGCCGGATTCTCTATTGGACGTGACCATCACCAGGCCGGCCGGCGGACTAGGCTGCGGCGTCAGCATGAAAGCCGATGCTGGAACGGGGGCGGCGATGAGCGCCGAGGATCGGATCGAACGAGCCGGGAAGTCGTATCACCAGGCGGTGTACAACGGCGATGTCGGCGGGCTGGCCGAGGCGGAACGGGACCTCGACGCCGTGGAAGCCGACACCGCTCTGGCCCGCGGACGGATACTGCACGCACGGTTCCTGAGCGAACGCGCCGACGACGGCCCGGCACCCGTCGAGAACCCAGCCGAATTGCCGCTGTTCACCCGCGCAGCCGAGTTGTACCGGGCGCTGGGCGACGTACGCGGCGAGGCGGAGGCGTTGTTCTGGATCGGTTGCCTGCACCAGGTCATCCGGCGGGACAACGACAGCGCCGTTCCGTACCTGGAGCGCTCCTGTCGGCTGGCCGCCCAGGCCGGCGACCAGCCGACCCGGGCCGAGGCGCTGCGGCACCTGGGCATCGCCGCACACACGGCGGGCCGGCTGGATGAGGCGCGCGAACGGCTGGAGGAGTCCTCCGGGCTGCGCCGGGAGATCGGGGCCCTGCCGGGCGTGGCGGCCAACATGGTCGGGCTGGCCTACATCGCCGCCGCCCAGGGCCGGCGCGCGGACGCGGACGCGATCCTCGACGAGGCGGGCGCCAT
>NZ_JBEZGQ010000914.1:0-3352 GCF_040650095.1 Actinoplanes sp. NPDC048791
CCGGCCCCGCGCGGCCGTGGTGTGCTGGTCGCCGGCTTCGTGCTGGGCCTCGCGGTGCTGCTCGGCGGCACCGTCGCGGGCGTCAGCTACTTCTCCGGCTCCGACAAGAGCCTCACCTCGGTGCTGGAGCTGGGCGCCGGCAAGTCCGGCGACCGGACCGCGACCGCGCCGATCGACGGCCGTACGGCCGCGTCGTTCGAGCTGTCCACCGCCGTCACCAAGATCACCGTGCGCAGCGAGGACCTCGGCGACGACCTCTTCCGGATCGCCACCGCCGAGGACGCCGGCCTCGTCCCGAAGCCCGTGCTGGCCCAGGACCGCGTGCAGCTCAGCATGGTCCCCGACGGCGACGGCACCACCGGGGCCGTCGAGGTTGTGCTCACCACGAAGGTGGTGTGGAACCTGCGCTTCGCCGGCGCCACCGACGAGCAGCGCATCAACTTCGCCGGTGGGCAGGTCGACGGCATCGACCTGGTCGCCGGCTCCCGGGTCACCGAGATCGCCCTGCCCAAGCCGGCCGGCACGGTCGCGCTGAAGGTCACCGGCGCCGTCGACGAGCTGTCGCTGAACAGCCCGGCCGGCTTCCCGGTGCGGGTGCAGATGCAGGGCGGGGCGAAGACGGTGGCGGCGGGCAAGCGCACCCTGCGCGACGTCAAGCCGGGATCGACGCTGACGCCCAAGGGCTGGACCACCAACGACCGCTACGACGTGACCGCGGAAGCCCGGGTCACGCTGCTCTCCGTCGAGACGGCGAAGTAGCGCACCCGGGCCGGGCGGATCAGAGGACCCGCAGCCGCACCGTCTGGCTCATGCCGCGCAGCCGGTCCAGGACGTCGGCACTGTAGCTGCCGCTGATGTCGGTGATCAGGTAGCCGTACTCGCCGCGGGTGCTCAGCAGCTGGCCCTCGACGTTGACGTGGTGCTCGGCCAGGATGCTGTTGACCTGGGCCAGCACGCCCGGCATGTTCAGGTGCACGTGGATGATGCGGCTCATGTCGGTGCTGGCCGGCAGGGCGACGCTGGGCAGGTTGACGCTCAGCGTGGTGTTGCCCTCCTGCACGAAGTGCACGAGCTTGTTGGCCACGAAGTCGCCGATGTCCGACTGGGCCTCCTCGGTGGACCCGCCGATGTGCGGGGTGAGGATGACGTTCGGCAGGCCGCGCAGCTCCGAGACGAACTCGTCACCGCGGCCCTTCGGCTCCTTCGGGAAGACGTCCACGGCCGCACCGGCGAGGTGCCCGCTGGTCAGCGCGTCGCGCAGGGCCACGTGGTCGACCACGATGCCGCGCGACAGGTTGAGGAAGATCGCCCCGGGACGCATCCGGCCGAACTGCTCGGCGCCGAAGAAGCCCGCGTTGCCCGGCCGCCCGTCGACGTGCAGCGTCACCACGTCCGAGCTCTCCAGCAGCTCGTCGAGGCTGGCGCAGCGCTGAGCGTTGCCCAGGGCCAGCTTGTCGGCGGTGTCGTAGAAGGACACGTGCATGCCGAGGTTTTCCGCGAGCACGGAGAGCTGGGTGCCGATGTTGCCGTACCCGACGATGCCGAGGCGGCGGCCGCGGACCTCGTGGCTGCCGTTGGCCGCCTTGTCCCAGATGCCCTCGTGCATGAGGTTGTTCTTCTCGGTGAGCCGGCGGGTCATCGCGATGATCTCGGCGAGGGCCAGCTCGACCACCGAGCGGGTGTTGGAGAACGGCGCGTTGAAGACGGCGATGCCGGCCTGGGAGGCGCCGGCCAGGTCGATCTGGTCGGTGCCGATGCAGAACGCGCCGATCGCGACGAGGCTGTCCGCGGCCTCCAGGACCTTCGCGGTCACCCGGGTCTTGGACCGGATGCCGAGCAGCTGCACACCCTGGATGCGCTCGACCAGCTCGACCTCGTCGAGGGCGCCGGCGACGGACTCGACCTGGTAACCCTCTGCCTCGAGCCGGGACACCGCGTCCGGGTGGATGCTCTCGAGCAGCAGGACTCGCACCTTGGGTTGGTCGATCATCACTTTCCGTTCCATGTCGGATTCTGGTGCACGTGGAAGGGGGACCATCCGGGCCGCCACGCCGAAGCCCAGGTCAGGCGTACCAGCCTAATGCCCCGGATTGCCCGCCCCGCGAAGGTGTGCCGCAGCTCCCATCTGGCGGTCACCCGCGCGAGCACCCCCGCGCGGGTCAGCCGGAAACGCGCTGTCGCAGCCAGGGCAGCATGGCGTCGGCGTGGGCGCGCTGGAACTCCCGGACGTGCGGGATGCCCGGTGAGGGGTGCCGGGAGCGGTCCAGGAAGTCGCCGGTGAATCCCGCGATGACGTCGGCCGCCGTCCGCGCTTCGATGCCGGTCAGCAGCCGGTCGCCCGGGCCGCCGTGCACCAGCACGTTCATCGCCAGCAGGACGGTGTCCAGCCAGGCCGGTCCGACGCACCCGTACGGCCAGTCCACGACGAGGATCGAGCCGTCCGGGCGTACCAGAAGATTGTCGGCCCGCACGTCGCAGTGCGCGAGGGTGGCACCGGTCGCGACCGCGGCCAGGCCGCGGTCCGCGGCGGCCCGTAGCTCGTCGAGGTGCGCGGCCGCCCAGGGGTCCAGATCGGGCAGCGGATCGGCGGCGATCCGGGCCCAGCCCCCGAAGCAATGGGCCAGGTGCTCCGCCGCGGTCGGCACGCCGGTCACCGGCGACGGCGTGAGAGCGTCGGCCAGCTCCCGCAGCGCCCGCACGGCCGCGTCGATCTCGTCGTCGACCCACGGGGTACGCGGATGCCGGCCCTCGACGTCCTCGTGGACCAGCACCACCCACTCGCCGTCGTCGAGAGCCGCGAGCAGCCGGGGCACGGGCGCCTCCACGGGCATCCGGGCGGTGACGTATGCCTCGGCGCGGGCCAGCTCGATCGAGCGGGTGCTCAGCGCGGTGCTGACGGCCTTGACGAACGCCCGCCGGCCGTCCGCGGTGAGCACCCGGTCCGCCGTCCCCGGTGAGAACCCGCCGGACTGCGAGGCCGCGTGCACCACCGGCCCGCCGATGACGGCCTCGACCTTCTCCCTGATCCGCTCGGGCAGATCCGCCCAGCCGATCCGTACCCCGTACCTCTGGATCATCTGATCGACCTCCTCTCCGGCGGATGGTCGCAGTCCGGGAACGGGCACCGGCGTACTCGATCGCACAACTGCCCCCGCACCCCGGCGGAAATGTCACACCGTCCCGGGACGATGTCCGCCAGGTCCGGCGAGGGGACAGGACATGAGCGCAGCGACCGCCGCCGCTGTCAGCGCGGCGCGGATGACCGAGGACGAAGCCCTGCGGTGGCAGGCCCGGCTGCGCGAGCGATCGGAGCTGGCTCTGCGCCGGCGAGCTGCGACCTGCTCGGCCCGCC
>NZ_JBEZGQ010000915.1:0-3352 GCF_040650095.1 Actinoplanes sp. NPDC048791
TCCCGGCCGAGCTCAGCCGCCCGGAAGGCGCGGGCCGCGGCGCGACACCGGGCGTACGTCATCGGCGCCATGGCGCCATCGTCTCCGAGCCGGTGGCGGAACGCACCCCGGTCGCCCGATCGGGTTCCTCGCCGATCACCAGTACGGCACAGCGGTCACGGTCGCAGGGACACCCAGGTCCCGTGATCGCGCAGGTGCAGCACCGAGGACAGTCCGGCCTCGTCGAATGCCGTCTCGAGGTCCGTCGCGCTTTCCGAGAAGTGCGTCCAGCCGTCGTAGTGCGCCGGGATGACGATGCCTGCGCCCAGGACCGCGGCGGCTGCGGCGGTCCGGCGGCTGTCCAGCGTCAGGGGACGGCCACGGAACTTCGCCGGGACCCGGGCCGCACCGGCGAAGAGCACGGCCACGTCGATATCCGGTACGCGCCGGGAGATGTCGGCCACCGCCCGCAGCGACGCGTTGTCGCCACTGACGTAGACGACCGGCAGGCCGGCGCCGGCCAGCACGAACCCGCTGACCTCGCAGTTGACGTTGCCGTCGGCGTCACGCTCGCCGTCCTCGGGGCCGTGGACGGCCGGCACCGCCCGTACCGTCAGATCCCCGCCGCCGTCGGCTCGGGGCACCGCATGCTCGGCCCAGGTGGTCAGCCCGACCGCGGGCGGCCCCAGCCGGCCGGCCGTCGCCGGGCCGGTCAGCACCAGGGGTGCCGCCGCCGCGACGGCCCGGCCGCGGTCGTCCAGGTTGTCCGGGTGCTGGTCGTGGCTGACCAGGACGAGATCAACGGCGCCGAGCTCGGCCTCCGCCGCGGCGGGACCGGCCACCTTGGTCAGATAGCCGTGCGGGCCCGGGGCGTCGAACGTCGGGTCCACGATGATCCGCAGACCCCCGACGTCGATGACCACGGTGGGACCGCCGAGGACCGTGGCGGCGCAGTCCTGCCGCGTGAGCACCCCTGTCATGATCAACCCCCTGCGGGCATCCTCAGCCGAGAATCTTCAGCAGTCGTTCCGCCAGCGTGGCCGCCGAGTGCGGATTCTGGCCGGTGAGCAGATTACGGTCCTCCACGATATACGGCTCCCAGACCGGGCCCCGGCTGAACTCGACGCCGACCTTGTCCCTCAGTTCGTCCTCGAGCAGCCACTGACAGCGGGAGGCCAGACCGACGGCCTCTTCCTCCTCGTTGGTGAAGGCGGTCACCCGGTAGCCCCGGAACGGCGACTCGCCGTGGATGCGGGTGGCCAGCAGCGCGGCCGGGGCGTGGCACACGATGGCCAGCGGCTTGCCCGAGGCGAGCGCCGCGGTCAGCAGCCGGCCGGCGTCGGCGTCGACGGCCAGGTCCTGCATCGGGCCGTGCCCGCCGGGGAGGTAGACCGCGTCGTAGTCCTCGAGGCGGGCGTCCGACAGCCGCAGCGGGCGCCGCATGACCTCGGCCGACCGGATGATCTCCTCCAGCTCCAGGGCTCCCTGCTCGCCGCCGGCCATCGACGGCCGCAGGCTCATCATGTCGACGTTCGGCGTGGTGCCGCCGGGCGTCGCGACCACCACCTCGTGACCCGCCTCGGTCAGCGCCCGGTACGGCATCGCGAACTCCTCGGCCCAATATCCGGTCGCCCATCGGGTGCCGTCCTTCAGCACCAGGTACGTGGCCCCTGAGACCACGAAAAGCACCTTCGCCATCGCCCGTCCTCCTTCTGGTCCCTGCGTTGGCACCAGGGTCGCGCTCCCGGGCGCCGCGTCGCGCCGGTGAAACCCCCGGGGCAGCACCCTGGGACCCGGTCCGGCCCGGTCACGGTCGCCCGTCTCCGGAAACCCGTGGGCAGGCAGGTCCTGACCTGCTGTTTTGCGCAGCACCACGGTCCTGGCCAGGGAAGGTCCGCACCCCAGGACGTGTCGACCAGGGCATCTCACGGGTGCGCAACGCACCCGGGCCTCGCGAGGCTGGTGGGGCATCGGGATTCCGACCGAAAGGCAGTGTGCGTGAGATGACCACGCTCGAACAGCAAGCCGGACAGGCGATCCGGCCGTTCACCGTCCACTTCCGCAAGGCAGCGCTCGACGACCTGCGCCGCCGCCTCGCGACCACCCGCTGGCCGACCCGGGAGCTCGTCGGCGACCGCTCCCAAGGAGTGCAGCTGGCCACCATGCAGGCACTGGGTCAGTACTGGGTGGGCAAGTACGACCTGGGGCGCGTGCAGGCCCGGCTCAACGCGCTGCCCCAGTTCACCACCGAGATCGACGGTGTGGACATCCACTTCGTACACGTCAGGTCGAAGCATCCGGGCGCGCTGCCGCTGATCATGACCCACGGCTGGCCCGGCTCGATCATCGAGATGATCGACTCGGTCGGTCCGCTGACCGACCCGACCGCGCACGGCGGCACCGCCGCCGACGCGTTCCACCTCGTGCTGCCCTCGTTGCCGGGGTACGGCTTCTCGGCCGAGCCGGCCGAGGTCGGCTGGGACCTGGTGCGCACCGCGCGGGCCTGGGCGGAGCTGATGCGCCGGCTCGGCTACGACCGCTACGTGGCGCAGGGCGGAGACGTCGGCGCCGGGGTCACCGACGCGATCGGCCGGCTGGGCCCGGAGGGGCTGATCGGCATCCACACCAACCTGCTGGTGCCGGCCCTCAACGACCCGGCTTCACTGCCGGACGACACCGCGGAGGAACAGGCGGCGCTGGCCGCGATCAAGGTCTTCCAGACCACCGGCAACGGCTACTTCGTGGAGATGGCCACCCGGCCGGAGACCATCGGGTACGCGCTGCTGGACTCGCCGGCCGCGCTGGCCGCCTGGATGATCGACCACGACACCGACGCGTACTACAAGATCGCCGGCGCGTTCGTCGACGGCCGGCCCGCGGGCAACCTCACCCGCGACCACATCCTCGACAACGTCACGGCGTACTGGCTGACCGGCACCGGAGCGTCCACGGCCCGGTCGTACTGGGAGGCGTACGGGCCGGACGCGCCCGCCGCGGGCCGCCCGCCGCTGCCGGACCCCCGCGTCCCCGTGGGCTTCAGCACGTTCCCCGGTGAGATCTGGCGGACGCCGCGCAGCTGGGCCGAGCAGTCCTACCCGACCCTCAACTACTTCGGACAGGCCGAACGGGGCGGCCACTTCGCCGCCTGGGAAGAGCCGGAACTGTTCGCCGACCAGCTGCGGGCCGCCTTCCGGCCGCTGCGGACCTCCACGAATCAAGGGGTGTAACGATGACCTCCCAACCCACTCGACGGCAGCTGCTGCAGGGCAGCCTCGCGGCCGGTCTCACCGTCGCCGCGTCCACCGCCCTCGGCCCCGCGCCGGCGAGCGCGGCCCAGCCCACCGGCCACAGCGGGATCCGCCCGTTCCGCGTC
>NZ_JBEZGQ010000916.1:0-3350 GCF_040650095.1 Actinoplanes sp. NPDC048791
GCCCAACTGGTCCGCCGCCAGCCCGGGCGATGCGGCCATCTCGCCAGCCCAGCGCCGGCCCGGGCAGCGGAGTGGGCGGCCTCGGCCATCCGGGCCAGTTGCGCCGGTGGGTTCGGTGCCGCCGCCGTACCGGTCGGGCAGGCTGAAGCAATCCCCGCCCGGCCAGCCCGTCGGAAGGGCTGTCGTTTCCGTCCAAGACGGCGGCCGTGGCCGCGTTCTAGCGTGGACCCGACCGCTCCCCCGAGCATGAGGAGACAGCACCATGCGTGACCTGGTCTACACCGGTTTCATGTCGCTGGACGGCGTCGTGGACTCGCCCGGCGGCGGGCCGGGCGAGGAGCATCGCAGCGGCGGCTGGGTGGTCAAGGACCTCGAGTTCGTCCCGGAGGCCTGGTCACTGAAGGGTGAGGAACTCGCCGACACGACGGCGCTGATGTTCGGCCGCCGCAGCTATCAGGCGTTCGCGCCGATCTGGCCCGGTTCCGAGGACCACGCCGCCTACAAGGACCTGCCCAAGTACGTCGTGTCGAGCACGCTGACCGACGACGCCCTGGTCGACGGGTGGGGTCCGACGACGATCCTGCGCTAGACCGAGGATGTCGCCGCGCTCAAGCGGGGCGAGGGCGGCGCGATCTTCATCCACGGGAGCGCGGAGCTGGCCCGGCGGCTGTCGGATGCCGGCCTGATCGACCGGTACCACCTGCTTGTCTTCCCCGTGCTGCTCGGTGGCGGGAAGAGCTTGTTCGGCCGGGCCGACCGGGACAAGCACATGCTCACGCTGCGGAAGTCGGAGAGCTACTCGAACGGGATCCTGAAGCTGGTCTACGACGTCAAGCGCTGATCCAGGTCGAGGGCGATCGCGCCGCCGTCGCCCTCGCGCAGCTGCCTCGCGGTGCGTCCGACGTAGCAGCGCAGGGCCCGGGCCAGGTGCGGCTCGTCGAAGTAGTCGAGCTTGGCGACGACCTCGGCGGCCGGGTCGCCGGCCGCCAGCAGCTCCGCCGCTGTGCGGGCCCGCTCGATCTGCCGGACCGCGCCCCGGGTCATTCCGGTCGCGGCACGGAACCGGCGTTCGACCGTACGCTCAGAGACGTCTGGGCGGTGACCCCGCAGCACGTCGGCGACGAGCGGGTCCCGGACCACGATCCCGGCCCGGACAAGACGCGCGACGAGGGCCTCCGCGTCATCGGGGCCGGGCGTCTCCCAGCGCGCACTGTCCAGCCGGAACGTCCGGCGCGTGGTGTCGGGAAGCTCGATACCGCCGTCGACCAGCGCCGGCGTGGGCACGGCCCGCAACGAGGTGCCCACGGCGAACTCGATGCCCATGAAGGTCGCACCCTCCGGCACGGGCGCCGTTCCGGTCCGCGTCTCCGGACCGGTGACGCCCGCATACGCCTGGCCGGCCTGCGTCCAGAACACCAGACCCCAGCGCACCCCGGCGACGGACGTCATCGCAGTGACCTGCTCACTCGCGCAGGTCCACACCGCGTCGACCCACAGCGAGTCGGACCGGCGCGTCTCGAACCGCAGTCCCACGGGCAAAAGATACGCGGAAGGCGGGCGACGAAGGATAGGCCCGGCGTAGGACCAGCGCAGCGGACAGCAGGCGCCGCTAATAGCCGGTGCTGTGGATGGCCAGCGCCGTGGAGGCGCGCGGGGTCAGATACCGGGCGCCGCCAATAGCGGTTGCGGCGAAGGCGGCGCGGAGGAGGGCAGGCCCGCAGGAGCGCAGGCTGAGGAGGGCGGGCGGGGTCAGCGGCTCCGGGCGGTGGCCAGGGTCAGGGCGCGGTGCAGCACCCGAGCATCACCCAGCATTCCCCGCAAGCGCCGCTCCAGACCCGCGATCGGCACGAGATTCTGCGGTGCGCGAGGGTCCTTGTAGGACGACGAGGCGAACCTCGGGAGAGTCGCGGACGACAGATCCGCCAGCTCGATCGCCTCGGCCGGGGTCAGGTCCGGCGAGCACTCGATCCGCACGATGCCCGACCACGGCGCACCCGAGGCACCCGGCAACCTGAGATACCAGGACCAGCCGCCCCAGACCGTGCCCATTTGGAAGACCGGTGTGCGCTGGGTCGGCCGCAGTGAGGTCACCACGGCGGTCAAGGCCGCGGGCAGATACTGCTTCTGCTGCGTCTTCACATAGCCGATCGTGCGGGGCAGCTGCCTCCTGTTGCGCAACGGGCCGTCCACCACCAGCAGGTCCGCGCCGTCCGAGCCGCCGTCGCGGGCCGCGCCTGAGATGTCGATCTCCAGGGCGGTCAGGGGCGCTTGGACCGCGGCCGGCAGCTTGCTTGCCTCGCCCGTGCCGCTGACCCGGTGCACCTCGTAGCGTACCGAGCCGGCTTGGAGGTCCTCCGCGCTCGGCGAGGCGGTGAACAGACCCCGGGCCACGCGTGCTCCGGCGAGCTCTGCGATGCCGTTGCGGAGGTCGCAGCGCACCACGCCGGCGGCGTACGAGGCAGCCAGGCCGGCGTACGACAGGCCGTCCTCCTCGGCTGTCCACAGGCCGGCATCGTTGCGGCGGACGCCGTCGACCAGGAACACCACGTCGGGGCAGCGGACCCGGGACGAGACGTCGATCGGGGCCCACTGGTCGGCGGGCACCTCGACGTCCGTGTCGACCTGCGCGCTGCTGGGTGACGCCGGGCCGTCCGACGAGTCACCCTCGAACGACGCCCCGTACGACGGATCCCAGGCGTCGACGAACATCCGCGTCACAGACCAACCCTTTCCACATGAGCCGTACGGGCGTCCTTGTGCACCTCGAACCGCACCGGTACGCGTTCCGCCAGCGCGTTGACGTGGGTGACCACCCCGACCATCCGATCCCCGCGGGCGGCCAGGTTTTCCAGGGTCGCCGCCACCACGTCCAGCGTCGCCGCGTCCAGGGTGCCGAAGCCCTCGTCGAGCACGATCGACTCCAGGCTCGCCGCTGTCGTCGACATGCCGGCAAGCTGCTCGGAGAGGGCGAGGGCCAGCGCGAGGGACGCCTGGAACGTCTCGCCACCGGACAGCGTGCGTACACCGCGCCGCAGGCCCGCGTCGTGGTGGTCGATGACGAAGAACTCACCCTTGTCGTGCATCAGGTCGTACTGTCCCCCGGTCAGCTCGCGCAGGATCCGCGACGCGCCGTCGACGAGCAGATCGAGCGCCTCCTCGAGCAGCCAGCGCTCGAAGTTGTTGGCCCGCAGGTGACCGGCCAGGGCCTTGGCCACCCGGCCGTCGCGCAGCAGGGTGGCTCGCTGCTCGGCGAGCTCCCGGGCCTGCTCGCGGCGGTCGACCAGCCGCTGCCACGCCGCCTCGGCCCGTTCGGCGGCCACCGCGGCGGCCCGGATGAGGTCGGCGTCGGC
>NZ_JBEZGQ010000917.1:0-3346 GCF_040650095.1 Actinoplanes sp. NPDC048791
CTTCGGCGCCCGGGCCACGGGCAGCTCGAAGTCCGCGTGCCCGGGCAGCGCGGCGTGATACTCGTCCTGGGTCATGAGGATGCGTGCTCCTGGTCCTGCGTCGCAGCGGCCCGGACCCGGCGGATGCCGTCGAGGATCGCGCGCTCGGCAGCGGCCAGCCGGTCGGCGTTCAGCGCCTGGCCGGTGCGGTGACCGTGGATGAAGTCGTCGAAGGCGGCCGCGGTCGTCCGCGGGCTGAAGCCGAACTCCTTGACCAGCCGGCTGGTGTCGACCACCCGGCCGTGCACGAACAGGTCGATCTGGTCCAGGCCGATCTGACCGACGCCGACGTTGCGGGCCAGCGCGGCGACCGAGGACAGCGTGCCCTCGGGCAGCGGCAGGGAGATCCGGCCGGCCCGGCGTACGGCCTGGGACAGCGCCAGCACGCCCGCGCCGGCCACGTTGAACGTGCCGGGGTGGTCCTCGACCACCGAGCGGTGCAGGATCTCCAGCGCGTCGTCGACGTGCACGAACTGCAGCCGGGCGTCGCGGCCCAGCACGGTCGGGATCACCGGCTGCGCGAAGTAGCGGGTGAGTGAGGTCTCGGCGGTGGAGCTGAGGAACGGCGCGAACCGCAGCACGGTGGCGGCGACCTCGGGCCGGCGGCGGCGGAACCCGCGCACGTAGCCCTCGATGTCGAGGATGTCGCGCGCGAAGGAGCCCCGCGGGACGGCCCGGGGCTCGGTGTCTTCGGTGAAGACGGCCGGGTCGCGGAACGAGGCGCCGTACGCGGACGTGGAGGAGCGCACCACCAGCTTGCGCAGCCGGTCGGCCCCCTGGGCGGCGGCGAGCAGCTGCATCGTGCCGATGACGTTCTGCTCTTTCATCGCCACGCGGCCACCGCTGCGCGGATCGGGCGCGCTGGTGACCGCCAGGTGCACGACCGCCTCGGCACCGAGCTCGGCGATGGCACCGCTCGCGGCGCGCGCGTCAGCCTGGATCAGCTCGACGTCCGCCAGCAGGCCCGCGAGGGCGGGCGGCGGGTCGAGCGGATCCAGGCCGATGACACGTTCGACACGGGGATCCGCGGCGAGCCGGGCGGCGACCCGGGCACCGAGGAATCGGCTGACCCCGGTGACCACGACGACCCTCGGCGGGGCCGCGGGAGAAGACGTCACCACGGGCGCGCCTTTCGCATGCGGCGGTGAGGAAGGCAAGTGACCGGGCCGGGCGTCACGCCCGGCCGGACATCACTTGCCGAGACGGCGACGCTGGACGCGGGTCTTGCGCAGCAGCTTACGGTGCTTCTTCTTCGCCATACGCTTGCGACGCTTCTTGACCACGGAGCCCATACGAAATGCCTCTCGAAACCATGTGGGGCCGGTCCCTGCGCACCCGCAGGCACACCCGACCGAGCTTGACGGCGGCCCGCCCCGCACCGGCGCCGAACAGGAAGCGCACAGGTGTCACGGGGGCGAACCGCTCCAGCGTAGCGGCCCGGCCGGGTCGGGACCAACACGGCCCCATGGTCACGCCGTTTGGCTGAAGGCTCCCCGCAGGTACGTGTGGACAGCGTGCTCCGGCACCCGGAACGAACGACCGACCCGTACGGCACTGAGCTCGCCGCCGTGCACGAGCCGGTAGACGGTCATCTTGGACACCCGCATCAGGGCGGCCACCTCGGCCACGGTCAGGAAGCGCACCTCGGCGAGGCGCTCCTCGGCTTGGGCTGGACCCGTCATCTCCTCGCACCGATCCTTTCGCAGGCGCCTCCGCCGCGGCCGTCAGGCCGTGCGCCGCGGCGGGCGGGCGCGCGTGTCATCAGTACGGTATCGAGACTCCTGTGATCAAGGCGATGCGTTCCGTGAAATAACCACAAAAAGTCAAGCCGACACGCCCCTTGTGGCGTGTTCTCCCCCGAAAGGTGACTTACTTCTTGCTGGTCAGGGCCTTGCCGAAGAACGCCACGTTGGCCGGGCGCTCGGCCAGGCGGCGCATCAGGTAGCCGTACCACTGGTCGCCGTAGGGCACGTAGACGCGCATGGTGTGGCCGGCGGCGGCCAGCCGGGCCTGCTCCTCCGGGCGTACGCCGTAGAGCATCTGGAACTCGAACTCGTCGGCCGAGCGGTCGAACCAGCGGGCCCGGTCCTCGGCGATGGCGATCAGCCGCGGGTCGTGGGTGGCGATCATCGGGTAGCCGTCGCCCGACATCAGGATGTTGAGGCAGCGCACGTACGCCTTGTCCACGTCGAGCGCGGACTGGTAGGCGACCGACTCGGGCTCCGCGTACGCGCCCTTGCAAAGCCGCACCCGCGAGCCGGTGGTCGCCAGCTCCCGGCAGTCACCCTCGGTCCGGCGCAGGTACGCCTGCAGGACCGCCCCCGTGCCCGGGTGGTCCTTGCGCAGCTCAGCGAGGATCTCCAGGGTCGAATCGGTGGTGGTGTGGTCCTCGGCGTCCAGCGTGACCGTGGTGCCCGCCGCGGCCGCCGCGGCACAGATCTCCTGCGCGTAGCCGAACGCCATCCGGTCGTCGACCTTCTGCCCCAGCGCGGACAGCTTGACGCTGACCTCGGCCGCCGGGGTCAGGCCGGCGCCGCTGAGCCGGCCGAGCAGGGTCAGATACTGGTCGCGGGTGGCGGTGGCCTGCTCGGCCGTCAGCGTGTCCTCACCCAGGTAGTCCAGGCTGATCGCGAGGCCGTCGTCGGCGAGCTCCCGGCTCGCGCGCAGAGCGTCGTCGACACCGGCGCCGGCCACGAACCGGCGGACGACGCCCTTGCTGACCGGGGCGGAGGAGATCAGCCGCTCCATCCGGGACGACCCGGCGGCGGCGAGAAAGACGGAACGGAGCATGCGCCGAGCGTATCGCCCGTCCTCGCAACCCTCGCGGTAGAGCTGTCTTTGTGCTTAACGGTGCGGCTACGGTTGTCGGGTGAACTTCGATGCGTACGCGCGTACGGCCGTCGAGCTGGTGAATGCCGGGCTCGGCGACCTCGATGGTCTCCGGGCGCTGTTCAGCGAGGAGCAGGCCTGGATGCGGGACGAGGTGGGCGAGAAGGACCTCGGGGTCTTCCGCCGGGCCCAGCGCCGGCTGCGCGACGTCTTCGAGTACGGCACCACCGGGCGCGACGCCGACGCCGTCACCGAGCTGAACGCGCTGCTGGAGGCGTACCCGGTGCAGCCGCGCATCTCCGGGCACGACGCGTCCGACTGGCACATGCACGTCACCAGCCGGGGCGCCTCGGTCAGCGCGGAATACCTGGCCGGCGCGGTCTGGGGCCTGTCGGTCTGGCTCTGCGAGTACGGCAGCGCCCGCTTCGGCATCTGCGCCGACGAGCGCTGCGGCAACGTCTATCTCGACACGTCGTCG
>NZ_JBEZGQ010000918.1:0-3346 GCF_040650095.1 Actinoplanes sp. NPDC048791
GACAGTTCGGCGCCCCGGCTGCTGGTCGTCGCGCAGCCCCGCAACCGCAGCGACCGCTTCGCCTTCGCCGCCGAGCTGGCCGAGGTCCTCGTGCCCTACGTGGACAGCTTCACCTCCGAGACCGAGGCAGTGGCGGTGGACCGGGGCCGCGACGTGCGGCACAGGTTCACCGACGCGCCGCAGCTGTGGGTGCCGAACACCGGTGGCGTCGACTTCCTGCGCCTGTTCGGCCGGTCCACCCGCTTCCGCAGCACCGAGGGCGAATACGCGGTGCCGCCGTCGGTGCCGCTGCTCGGGCGCTGGCTCACGTTCTTCGCCAACGCCGCCGAGGTGGCCGGGTCGTCGCTGCTGCTCAACGCCGTACAGGCTCTCGGTCTGCACTGGGCGAGCGGGCAGAGCAGCGCGGAGGACGCCCAGCTCGCCGCCCTGCTCGGCTGGATCTCCCCGCCGCCGGGGCGCACCGGCGCCGAGGCCGCGCGGGCGGCCGAGGACCCGGAGCTGTGCCCACCCGCCGGACCGGCCACCGACCCGGCCTTCGACAACCACGTGCTGGCGCCGCTGCTGTCCACGGCCGATCCGGACGTCGCGGCCCTCACCGAGGTGCTGCGCGCACAGTTGCGGCCGACCTGGGAGCTGATGTGGCGCACCCTCGACCTGCTGCGTGAGCTGCCGCCCGGCGCCCGGGTGGCCGGCCGGTGGGACAGCGACCGCGACACCTACTCCGGCTTCGTGCAGCACCTGGCCGAGGGTGGCCCACCGCAGCCCCGCCGCGACGGTGCGGTGGCCGCCGCGGCCCGCCTGCACCGCCTGGAGAACGCGGCCACCCGGTACGCGGTCCAGCGCGCCTTCGACGACCCGCTGGTGATGGCCGAGTACCGGCTCACCGGCGCGGCGTTCGTCGGCGACGTGACCCTGGCCAAGGCGGACCGGATCGACGACAGCGGCAAGCGCCCGGTGCTGCGCCCGCGGATCATGGTGGTGACCACCGAGACGGTCCGGGTCGAGCCGGGCGCCACGCTGACCAGCCCGCAGCGGCCCGGCCAGAAGGCGCTGGTGATCTCGGTGACGGCGGTCGACGAGAAGACCGAGGTGCTGCTGGAGCTCTCCGGCGGCATGGGTCGCAAGCTGGTGGCCGAGCCCGGCAGCGTGCCCGAGGTGGGCGAGCGGTTGCTGCTGACGACGCTGAGCGAGGCGTACCGGCCGGGCGGCGCTTTCCCGGAGCCGGACCAGACTCCCTGGACCCACGGCGGCCCGCCCGTTGCTTATGAGCCGCCCGAAGCCGGCTCAGAGCAGGCGGATCAGCAGTAGGGCGATGTCGTCGGCGCGGCGGCTCGCCGCCTCGATGAGCCGCTCGCACAGCTCGTCCCCGGGCAGGCCCGCGTTGTCCCGCAGTGCCTGCTCGACCAGGGCGATGCCGTCGTCGAGCAGCCGGCCCGGCGTCTCCACCAGCCCGTCGGTGTAGAGCACCAGCGTGGAGCCGGGCGGAACCGTGCGGATATGGGTGGCGCGGTCGTTGCGGGAGACCAGCCCCAGCAGCGGCTCCGGCGTGGTCCACCAGGTCTCGACCGTGCCGTCCGGGAGCAGCAGCAGAGGCGGCGGGTGACCCGCGTTGGAGTACGACAGCGTGTACCGGTCGGCTTCGCGGCGCAGCCGGGCCAGCACGACGGTGGCGGCGGCCGGGACCCGCAGCCCGCGCAGCGCCTTGTCGAGCTGGCTGAGCAGCGGCCCCGCGTCGTCGTCGCGGCCGAACGCGTCCCCGCGGACCAGATTGCGCAGCTGGCCCATGGTGGCGGCGGCCTCGATGTCGTGGCCGGAGACGTCACCGACCGCCAGCATCACCGAGCCGTCCGGCTGGGCGAACGCGTCGTACCAGTCGCCGCCGACCGCCGCGCCGTCCTGGGCCGGCAGGTAGCGGGCGTGCAGCTCGATGCCGTCGATCGTGGGCAGCTCGGTGAGCATGCTCTGCTGGAGCACCTCGGCGACGTGCCGCTGCTGGCGGTAGAGCCGGCTGTTGTCGATGGCCAGCCCGGCCCGGCGGCCGATGTCCGTCCCGGTGCGCTCGTCGGCCTCGCTGAACGCCGGCCGCGACAGCCCGTTGACCAGCGTGATCGTGCCGAGCACCCGGTGGCTCACCGGCGCGGTGATGGGCACGACCAGGAACGAGGCGTAGCCCAGCCGCTCCGCGATGGTCGCCAGCTCGGTGTCGGTGGTGCGTTCCAGGATGTTCGCCGCGATCTCGCCGTCGCGGCGGATCGGCCGGCCGGTGCCCTGGACCGCGAGCACGATGGACTTGGCGTTCAGGCCGGTGGCCATCAGCTCGGCGAAGCGGGCCACGTCCGCCGCCCGCTCCGGGTCGCGGTGGGCGGTGGAGACCTGCCGGGGCATGCCGTCCGGGCCGATCAGCGAGATCAGGCACCAGTCGGCCAGCCGCGGGGTCAGCGCCCGGCCCAGCGAGCCCAGTGCCTCGTCGATGTCGGTGGTCGTGGCCAGCGTCTCGGTCAGCTCGGCCAGCATCGCGAGCTGGTCGTGCGCGTTCTCGGCGTGCCGGCGGGCCTCCTCGGCGAGCTCCCGGGAGATGCGCAGCCGCAACTCCGAGGAGCAGGCCTCGGACAGGTCCCGCAGGGTCGCCAGCTCCGCCTTGGTCCAGGCCCGCGGCTTGGTGTCGATCGCGCAGAGCGAGCCCAGGGTGCGGCCGTCCGCATCGGTCAGCGGCATGCCCGCATAGGCCACCACGCCGAGATCGGGGATGGCCAGATTGTCGCGGACCTGCGCGTAGATCCGCGCGTCCGGGAACACCTTGGCCTCGCCCTCGACGACCACGTGCTGGCAGAAGGAGTGGGTCAGCGGGGTCTCCCGCTTGGTGAGCCACGGCTCGGCCAGACCGACCTGGCCGGGAAAGAACTGACGCTGGTCGTCGACCAGCGAGACCAGCGCCACCGGGACGTCGAGCAGCCGCTTGACCAGGCTCGCGAAGCGGTCGAAGGCCTCGTCCGGCTCGGCGCCGACACAGACGCGCTGCAACGAACGCAGGCGCGCGGGATCGGCCAGACTGCCCGCGTGTGCCGCGGCAGCCTCGACGTCCTCGGCCATGCGCCCTCCAACCGTCGCCCCCCGGCGGTCCGACAAGCCAGGTTACCCGGCACCGGCCGGGTTACCAGGGTGGCTCCGTCACCGCTTGATCACGCCACGTTGCGCCGTCCCGGGTCGAGCGGCTGGCGGCGCCCGGCGGTCAGCCCCGAGCGGATCGTGCGCATCGTCTCGGTGCGGCCGAGCCCGGCCCAGCGGGCCGCCGCGGACAGCTCCTCGGTCACCAGCGCGGGCTCCAGCAGACCCGCCCCGACCAGCC
>NZ_JBEZGQ010000919.1:0-3340 GCF_040650095.1 Actinoplanes sp. NPDC048791
TCCACGCCGGCCGACCCGCCGGCCACCGGCACGGAGCCGCTGCCCGACCCGGAGCCCGAGCCCGAGCAGCCGCCGGCGCAGCCCGACCCCACCGACGAGAGCTCGACCAGTGCCACCCCCTCGGCCCCGGCGACCACCACGGCCGCTCCGCCGACGACGACGGCCGCCACCCCGGTGCCCACCGTCCCGGCGCAGAGCGCGATGCCGGCCTACGTGAGCCGCAAGGGCTGGAGCGCCGACGAGACGCTGGTCAAGGACGCCCCGGTGTACGGCACCACGATCAACGCCCTCTTCGTGCACCACACCGCGCAGAGCGGCAGCCGGTCCAACGACTACACGTGCGCCGACGCCGGCAAGGTGATCCGCAGCATCTACACGTACGCGGTGACGGGCAAGGGCCTCAACGACATGGAATACAACTTCCTGGTCGACAAGTGCGGCACGCTCTACGAGGGCCGCAAGGGTGGCGTGGACAAGCCGGTCGTCGGGGCGCACACGCCGCCGTTCAACACCAACTACGCCGCCGTCGCCGTCCTCGGTGAGTACGGCACCACCGCCGTGCCCGCCTCGGTCACCACCAAGATCGCGCAGCTGGCGGCGTTCAAGCTCGGCAGGTACGGTCACGACCCGCTCGCCCAGTTCACCACCATCGCGCAGGGCAGCAACGACAAGGTCAAGACCGGCGACAAGGTCACCATGGGCCGGATCGCCGGGCACCGCGACGTCCAGGCGACCGAGTGCCCCGGCAACACCCTCTACGGCAAGCTTCCCGCGCTGCGCACCGAGGCCGCCGGCGTGCTCTCCGGGCTGAAGATCACCGGTTTCAGCGGCCGCAAGGGCGTGGTCCGCGACAGCCTCACGGTCTCCTGGTCCGTCAGCACGCCCGGTGGCGAGATCGGCGGCTTCGACGTGCGCGTCGACGGCCGTACGGCCGGCAGCGCCACCGCGGCCGCCCGGTCCGCCACCGTGAAGCTGGCCGCCGGCCGGCACACCGTGCAGGTGCAGATGAACCGGGTCGGCGGGCCGACGTCGGTGAGCGACACCCGCACGGTCATCGCCGACCTCACCAAGCCCACGTTCCCCGGGCGGCCGGACGTGGTGCTGCGCACCGGCACGGTCAATCCCACCGCCGCGCCGGTGACCCTCAAGTGGCAGGCGGCCGACGCCGTCGGGCTGTCCGCCGTGCAGCTCACCGCGCCCGGCCGCACCACGTTAGCCACCAGTGCCCGCAGCTGGAACACCACAGCCCGGCCCGGCGCGGCGACCACCTGGCGCCTGCAGGCCACCGACCTCGCCGCCAACGTGGCCACCGCCCCGGTGACCCGCACCCCCGTGCTGGTGGCCGAGACCAAGGCCGGTCGCTCCGGCAAGTGGGCCAAGGCGTCGGGCAGCGCCCACCTCGGCAAGGCGGCGCTGGCCAGCTCCACCAAGAAGGCCGCGCTGAGCTGGAGCTTCACCGGTCGCTCGGTGGCGCTGCTGGCGATGAAGGGCAAGACGGCGGGCCAGGCGTACGTCTACCTCGACGGCAAGAAGGTCGGCACGATCGATCTGCGGGCGAGCAAGAACACGTACCGCCAGGCCGTCTGGACCAAGTCGTGGACCAGCGCCAAGAAGCACACCGTGAAGATCGTCGTGGTCGGCACCAAGGGCCGCCCGAAGGTCACCACGGACGGCATCGTCTACCTGAAGTGACCGCTGCCGCCGCGGGCGCGCTGATCGATTATTCGCGTGCGCCCGCGGCGGGCGGCGGAGCACACTTCCCGGCGTGCACTCCGCTGTCACGGTGACCCCGGCCCAGCTGCCCGACCTGCTGCTCCATGTGGCGGTCGTGCGGCCGGTCTTCGTGTGGGGCGCGCCGGGCATCGGCAAGAGCTCGCTGGTGCGCGCGTTCGCCGAGTCGCTCGGGCTGGACTGCGTCACGCTGGTCGGCACCCAGCTCGCCGCCGAGGACCTGATCGGCGTGCCCGAGCTGCACGACGGCCGCAGCCGCTTCGCGCCGCCGGAGTCGATCGCCCGCGACGAGCCGTACTGCCTCTTCCTGGACGAGCTCAACTCGTCCAGCCCGGAGGTGCAGAAGGCGTTCTACTCGCTGATCCTGGACCGCCGGATCGGCGGGTACGAGCTGCCGGCCGGCTCGATCGTGATCGGTGCCGGCAATCGGGCCGGCGACAACGCGCTGGCCCGGCCGATGGCCTCGGCGCTGATCAACCGCCTGGTCCACGTCCACCTGCGGGCCTCGCACACCGACTGGCTCAACTGGGCGCTGGGCGCCGGCATCCACCCGTGGATCCTGGCGTACCTGGACGAGCGCCCGGACCACCTGTGGGCCGCACCGCCCAAGACCGAGGAGGTCTTCTCCACCCCGCGCAGCTGGCACATGCTCAGCGACGCGCTGCGCTCCTACGGCGACGACATCGCCGAGGAGACGCTGCGCCTGCTGGCGGCCGGCACGCTGAGCCCGGCGCACGCGGCGGCCTTCTGCGGCTACCTCAAGGTCGTGCGCCACCGCTACGGCCTGGAGGCCATCCTGCGCGGCGACGCGGGCTGGCCGCAGGGCAACGACGACCGGGACCTGCTGTACTTCCTCGCCGAGACCTTCCGGGCCCGGCTGATCAAGGATCTGCCGGCCGACAAGGACAAGGCGCCCGCCGCGGTACGCCGTTTCGCCCACCGGGCCAAGGGTCTGCTCGTGGAGCTGGCCGAGCTGTCCCTCGAGTGCGGCCGGCTGGTGATCGCCGCCGACGCCGACGGCGCCCCGGTGCTGCCCGCCTGGTTCCTGGTCGAGGTGAGCCGCGACCTGCCGCGCCTGGTCGCGGCCCGCGCCTGAGATGGCCAAGCAGACGCTGCCGGACCCGAACGCGCTGGCCTTCGCGGCGGCGTGGCAGGAGTTGTCGGCGCACCCGATGTTCCGCCCGCTGACCGCGAATGCGTGGCCGCGGCCCAGCGCCGGCGCGGTGCTGGTGGACAGCTCGGACCTGGGATACGCCGAGGTGTCGACCGACGGCCGGATCCGGGCCAACCGCGGCCGGCGTCTCGACCAGGCACAGTGGACCTGGGTGCTGGCGCACTGCCTGCTGCACCTCGGCTTCGGCCACCTGGACCCGCGGCACGGCCACGACGCGGCGTTCCGCGAGGCGGCCTGTGTGGCGGTGACCCGGTTCCAGCGGGCGGTAAAGCTGGGCAGCGAGCCGGAGTTGTTCCCCGCCGCGCTACCCAAGGCCGACGAGGCCGTGCTGGTGCGCCAGTGGCGGCTGGACGGCGTACCGGCGGAGTTCGCCGGCTGCGGCGCCGGCGCCCCGGACCTGGTGGTGCGGGCCGATCCGGTCGCGCCCGGCCACGG
>NZ_JBEZGQ010000920.1:0-3335 GCF_040650095.1 Actinoplanes sp. NPDC048791
GCCGGGACGTTGATGGCCGACGACGCCGAGCGCGGCACGACCGTGGTGCTGTCGTCGCATGTGGTGGCCGACATCGACGGCGTCTGCGACCACGTGGTGGTGCTGGCCGACGGGCGCGTAAGCCTGGCCGCCGAGGTGGAGGCGGCGCTGGAGGGCCATCTGGTCGCGGTCGGCGCCGGCATCGAGTTCAGCGCGTTCGACAGCTCGGAGGTCGTCGAGGTGCGCGCCGCGGGCCCTGACACCACCGCCCTGATCCGCCCGGCCGGATCCGCTCCGGACGGCGGGCTGGCGTGGCACCGGCCCACGTTGGAGGAACTTCTCCTCGGCTATCTGAGGGCCCCGACGCGAAAGGTCCCCACCGCATGAACTGGCTCGCCCTGCGTCTGCTGCGGCCGTATCTCATCGTCGCGGCCGTTCTGAGCGCGGTCTCGACGGCGTTTGTCCTCGTCGGCGCCCGCATCATCCAGCAGCAGGTCCACGCGCACGGCATCGTGATCGAGAACTACGCGCCGGACCGCACCGGCCTGTGCGAGCAGGGCGTCAGCTGCCTGCCCCCGGGCGCGGCGACGAACCTGGGACAGGCCATCGCGCTGGTCGCCGCGTTCGTGCCGTTGCTGATCGCGCTGATCCTGGGCGTGCCGCTGTTTGCCCGGGAGCGCGACGATTCGACCGACGCCTTCGTCCTGACCCAGTCGGTGCCCCGGTTGCGCTGGCTGTCCGCCAAGCTCGTCTGGGCCCTGACGGCCGGCGCGCTCGGCACGGCCGCGGTGGCGGTCGCCTTCCGCCTGGCGGCCGCCCAGTACGCGCTGGTCGTGGACGGCCTCGGCTACGGCCTGCTGCGAGAGGTCCACAAGAACAGCATCGGCTTCATGGTGATGCAGACGGTCTTCATCACCGCCCTGGCCGGCATCATCGGGCTGGCCGGCGGTCGCACGCTGCGCACCCTGGTGGTGTCCGTCGTGGCGTGGCCGGTGGTGCTCGTCGCCGCGCAGCTGGGTGGCCTGCTGCTCGGGATGCTGGCCTACCTGCTGACCTCCTGGTCCGAGACGCTCTCCCAAACGCTCGGGACGCAGACCGAGAACGAGACCGCCACCTTCGCGGCCCTCGCTCTCGCCGCCGGCACCGCCGCCGCCGTGCTGATCGGGCGGCGGATCCTCACCGGGACCCCGAAGCGCCCCTAGACGAAGGCGCTCAGGCCGGTCACCGCGCGGCCCACGATCATCGTGTTGATCTCGCGGGTGCCCTCGTAGGAGTACAGCGCCTCGGCGTCGGCCACGAAGCGCCCGATGTTGTAGTCCAGCACGATGCCGTTGCCGGCCAGGATCTCGCGGGCCCAGCCGACCACCTCGCGCATCCGGGTCGTCGTGTACGCCTTGGCCAGCGCCGAGTGCTCGTCGCGGAACTCGCCCGCGTCCTGCAGCTGGGTCAGCCGGACCACCATGCCCAGCGACGACGTGACGTTGCCGAGCATGCGCACCAGCAGGTCCTGGACCAGCTGGAACGAGCCGATCGGACGGCCGAACTGCTCACGCTCCTGCGCATACTTCAGGGCGATCTCGTACGCGGCCAGCATCACCCCGACCGCCTGCCAGGCCACCCCGCTGCGGGTCTGCCGCAGGATCTTCGCGGTGTCCTTGAACGTGTTGGCGTTCTGCAGCCGGTCCGCCTCGGGCACCACGCACTCGGTGAACGTGATGTCGGCGTTCTGCACGATCCGCAGGGCGATCTTGTTCTCGATCTTCGTCGCGGTGAAGCCCGGGGTGTCCTTGCCGACGACGAAGCCCTTGACCTGGTTGTCGGCGACGTCACGGGCCCAGACCACGGTCAGGTCGGCGAAGGTGGCGTTGCCGATCCAGCGCTTCTGGCCGTTGAGCACCCAGTGGTCGCCGTCGCGGCGGGCCGTCGTGCGCAGGCCCGCGGCCACGTCCGAGCCGCCGGTCGGCTCGGTCAGCGCGAACGCCCCGATCTGGTCGAAGCCGGCCATCGCCGGCAGCCAGCGTTCCCGCTGCTCGGGCGAGCCGCAGGTCTCGATGCTGCCCATCGCCAGCCCGGCGTGCACGCCGAAGAACGTCGCCATGGAGGCGTCCGCGTGGCCCATCTCCATCGCCAGCCAGCCGGAGAGCAGGTTCGACTGCTTGCGCCCGGCCAGGCCCAGCCCGGCGAAACCCTTGATCAGCTGGTACGGGAACTCGGCGCGGGCCCAGTGGTCGTTCGCGATCGGCACGACCTCGGCGGCCAGGAACGCGCGGACCCGTTCGACGACGGCGGCCTCCTCGGCGTTCAGCAGGTCCTGGAAGCGGTACAGATCTCCTACCAGCAGCTCCGACATGGGGTTCGTATACCCAGGTGACGGCCTCACTAGACTGTGAGGTCATGCTCACCATGCAGGACGCCCTCGCCCGCCTCACCGCGTACTGGACCGATCAGGGCTGCCTGGTCGTGCAGCCGATGAACACCGAGGTCGGCGCCGGGACCCTGAACCCCGCGACCTTCCTGCGGGTGCTCGGGCCGGAGCCGTGGCGGGTCGTCTACGTCGAGCCGTCCGTGCGCCCCGACGACTCCCGCTACGGCGAGAACCCGAACCGGTTGCAGACCCACACCCAGCTCCAGGTGATCCTCAAGCCCGACCCGGGCAACCCGCAGGAGCTCTACCTGGGCAGCCTCACCGCGCTCGGCATCGACGTGGCCGCGCACGACGTGCGGTTCGTCGAGGACAACTGGGCCTCCCCCGCGCTGGGCGCCTGGGGCCTGGGCTGGGAGGTCTGGCTGGACGGGCTGGAGATCACCCAGTTCACCTACTTCCAGCAGGCCGGTGGCATCAATCTGGACCCGCCGTCGGTGGAGATCACCTACGGCATCGAGCGGATCATCATGGCGCTGCAGGGCGTCACCCATTTCAAGGACATCGCGTACGCCGAGGGCGTCAGCTACGGCGAGGTCTTCGGCCAGGCCGAGTACGAGATGTCCCGCTACTACCTCGACGACGCCGACGTGGCCACCAACCGTCAGTTGCTCGAGCTGTACGCGGCCGAGGCGCAGCGGCTGATCGACGAGGGCCTGCCGGTGCCGGCCCACACGTACGTGCTGAAGTGCTCGCACGCGTTCAACGTGCTCGACTCGCGCGGCGCGGTCTCCACCGCCGACCGCGCCGCCGAGTTCGCCCGGATGCGCCGCCTCGCCGGTGACGACGCCCGGCTCTGGATGGCCCGCCGCGACGAGCTCGGTCACCCGCTCGGCATGGTCAGCCCGCTGCCCCCGGCCGCCGCCTTCGAGGCCACCCCGGCCGGTGACACGCCGCGGACGCTGGTCTTCGAGGTCGGCACCGAGGAGATGCC
>NZ_JBEZGQ010000921.1:0-3332 GCF_040650095.1 Actinoplanes sp. NPDC048791
GGCGGTCTGCCGGCGCGCGGTGGCCAGCGCCCGGCGGCTCGCCTTCCTGGTGGTACTCCGCGATTCCTGTTCCGGCGGCCGCGTCCGCCGGCCCGGACGAACGATTCCGCGTTTGCGCACCATTCTTTCCATGTTGCCCCCGTTCAGTGTGTGGCGAATGCCCCGGCACCGGCTCAGTGCGGCTCCAGTCCGCACACCGTGTCCAGGACCGCGTCCCAATCGGCCGGGGGACGGTCGCCGCGCCAGGCGACGTGCTGGTCCGGCCGTACGAGCACCAGATCGCGTTCCCAGGTCCTCCTGACGTTGTCGTCGTCGACGACGAGATAGGTGATCGGCAGTCCCCGGCGCCCGGCCCGGTCGGCCAGCGCCGCTCCGGTCTTGGCGCCGGACAGGTCGACGAGGGTGAAGCCGGCACCCAGCAGGTCGTACAGCGGGGTGCCGTCGTCCAGCCGCACGCTGGGTGCGCGGCCGCCGGGCCAGGTGGTCGCCACGATGTGCCGCCAATGCCACGGCGGGGCGGCGTCCGTCTCGTGGCGTACCACCGGGGAGCCGGTGTAGCGGTAACCGCAATGGATGCCGAGGTTCTCGATCTGGTAGCTGTCCTCGGCCAGGAAACCGGCCAGCTGCTCGTCCGTCGCGCCCGCGGCGGCGAGGACCGGGAAGCGGCGCCACACCTCCAGTAGGTTCAGGCACATCTCGCGGTTGAAGAGCGCTACCGGCCGGCGCTCGGCCGCATAGCTGTCCAGGATCCGCTCGCCGGCCCAGCCCGCCTCGCGGGCGGCCAGTTTCCAGCCGAGGTCGACGGCGTCGGCCAGCCCGGTGTTGGCCCCGTGCCCTCCGGTGGGAAAGAACTGGTGCGCCGCGTCACCCGCCAGCAGCACCCGCCCCTTGCGGTACTCGTCCGCCACCCCGAGCCGGCCCTGCCAGTACGCCACGTCCAGCACCTCGAGCGAGAGCTGCGCACCGAGCCGCTCGCGCAGCTCGCGGACCGGGTCCTCGGCCCGTTCCACCCCGGGTGCCAGCGGGAAGGCGGCCGTCCAGGTGTCCTTCTCGTCGCGCGACACCAGCGTGACCCCGCCCGCGATGACCGAGAGGAAGTACCGGCCGTGGCGGCGCAGCACCGGATCGGTGCTGGTGAAGTAGACGTCGCAGTGCCGGGCGCTCGGGCCGATGTCCTCGACGGTGATCCCGGCCGCGGCACGGACGGCGCTGTTGGCCCCGTCGCACCCGACCAGGTAGCTGCCGGGCAGCTCGTGCTCTGTCCCGGCGAGGTCCACGGCGGTCGCCACGACCCGGTGCTGCTCGTCGCGCAGCCCGGTGAACCGCATCCCCTCGTGCAGCTGGATCAGCGGATCGGCCCGTACGCGGTTCCGCAGGATCTCCTCCAGCAGCGCGCCGGTGATCCGCTGGTAGGGCTCGGCCGGCCGGGACCCGTCGTTGTCCCGCGCGTCGCGCCGGCGGGTCTCCTCGACCGAGGGGTAGTCCCAGGTGGTGATCGGCGCCCGGCCCAGCGCCCGGAGCCAGTGGAAGGTGAACGGGTGTTCCGGCGGTACGCCCCGCCGGCGGATCTCGTCCACGACGCCGAGGCGGGCCAGCAGTTCCATGCTGCGGGCGTTGAGGAAGTCCATCTTGGGGTGCCGGGTGGGGCGCGGGGAGCGTTCGATGATCCGGCTCGCGGTGCCGTGCCGGGCCAGTTCGAGCGCGAGGGTGCAGCCCACCGGGCCGCCGCCCACGATGAGCACGGGTGCGCCGGTGGCCATCAGCGGGCCCGCCCGGCCTGCTCGGTGCTGGTGCGGTGCAGGGTTTCCACGACGGCCACCAGCGTCGACTCCACGAAGTCCCGCATGGCGGCCAGATACTGCGGTTCGAGCCGGGCCTTCTCCTCGCCGGCCGGGGACAGTTGCAGGCTCAGCGTCAGTGTCGTCCCGCCGGGACCGTCGCCGATGATGTTGCTGATGGTCTGCCAGAGCGGTTCGGTGAGTTGCGCGAAGTCCATCCGGTCCGGTGGCGCGAAGGTCACCCGTTCGCGTTGACGTTGCTCACCCCGGACGACGATCTCCCGCAGGAGGCCGTCGGGATATCGCTCGAGGACCGTGCAGCCGGTCACCGCCGGAAGGAACGGGACCGGGTCCGCAGCCTTGCGTTCGAGGCCCGTCCAGAGGAGGCGGCGGCTGAGGCGTACCGGGAGGGTGCTGGTGATGGGGCCCATGACCTGCCTGTAGCTCGTCGGGGAAGGCGCTGGTCGCGCCCGGGGAACCGCCGGCGCCGCCGGCCCGCCGGGTCGCCCGGCCGGCGGTGGTGCACGGCTGCTGCCAATCTCGCCCAGACCGGGGATGGTGACATCCCGTGTTCGAGTGACTTTGTTGGGTCACATCGAAGAATCTAGTCGGCACCCCCGGATCTTCATGGTCCGGATGTTGACAATGCACACCCGGATATCACGAAGGCGCGTGATGCCGGCGACGCCGTGGCGCACGACGATCGTTGCGGACCTGCACCCGGGTGGTGCTGTCACCCGGCCGCGCATCGGCCGGGCCGGGACGGTCCATCGTGAAACCACGCTAGGAGATCGAATGGCATTGAACGGCAGGACGGCGATCGTCACCGGAGCCTCACGCGGAATCGGACGCGCCATCGCCGAACGGCTGGCCCGGGACGGTTTCCGGGTGGTCGCCCACTACCAGCACAACAAGGAGGCGGCCGAGGAGGTCGTCCGCGGCATCGTCGAGAGTGGCGGTGAGGCGGCCGCGATCGGCGGTGACGTCTCCGTGGCCGCCGACGTGCGGGCGCTCTACGAGTTCGCCAACGCCCGAGGTGCCGGTGTCGACGTCGTCGTCAACAACGCCGGCGTGCTGGTCGGCGGGCCCGTGCAGTACATCTCGGAGGAGGACTTCGACCGCGCGGTCGCGGTGAACTTCAAGAGCGTGTTCCTGTCGGCCCAGGAGGCCGTCAAGGTCCTGCCCGAGGGCGGGCGGATCATCAACATCGCTGCCGGGCTCCCGTCCGGGGCGGTGCCGATGCTGGGCGTCTACGGCGCCACCAAGGTGGCGGTCGAGGTGCTGACCCGGTCGCTGGCGCACCAGTTCGGCCCGCAGGGCATCACGGTGAACGCGGTGGCGCCCGGGCCCACCGACACCGACATGCTCTCGCCCGACGCCCGGCAGAACCTCGACATGATCATCGGGGCCACGCCGCTGCGGCGCCTCGGCCAGCCGGCGGACGTCGCCGCCGTGGTCTCGTTCCTCGCCGGACAGGACTCCGCCTGGGTGACCGGGCAGACCCTGCACGCCGACGGAGGAATGCTGTAGGACCCTGCTCACCGCCGCGCCGGG
>NZ_JBEZGQ010000922.1:0-3327 GCF_040650095.1 Actinoplanes sp. NPDC048791
GCCCGCCCGGCCGTCTGGAGCGGCCCGCCCGGCCATCCGGGGCGGCGGGCTGAGGGGCCTCGTTGTCCATGGCGGCCTGGTCCGGCTACCCGGCCGGATCGGCCGAGGCGGCCTCGATGAGAGCCGCGACGAGCGCAGCGGTGGCGGGTGGGTCCGGTGGCTCGCCGTAGGTGGCGGCGTGGATCCGGCGCAGCGGTACGGGCAGCGGCGTGGCCGTGATCGCCGGCTGGCGGTGGGCCCGCAGCGCCAGTCCGGGGATCGTGGTGACGCCCATGCCCGCGGCGACCAGGCTCTGCATCACCACCATGTCGTCGGTGGTGTACGCCAGGCGCGGGGTGAAGCCGGCGCGTTCGCACATCTCCAGCAGGTGGCTGCGGCACCGTTCGCAGCCGGCGATCCAGGGCGAACGCGCGTGGTCGGCGAGGGTGGTGCCGCCGCCGGTGGTGAGCAGGTAGAGCGGGTCGTCGAGCAGATGGGTCAGCCGGATGCCGTCGTCCTCCGGGGCCGTGTCGTCGTACCGGAAGATCACCGCGACCTCGACCTGGCCGGTGCGCAGCTGGTGCAGGGCCTCTTCCGGATGGGTGTCGGCCAGGCCGAGCTCCAGGCCGGGGTGGCGCCGGGCCAGGATGGTGGCCGCCTGCGGGACCAGCGAGCTCATGAGCGAGCCGAAGCCGGCCAGCCGGACCCGTCCCGTGCTCAGTCCGACCAGCGCGGACAGTTCCGCGGTGGCCGCGTCGACCCGGCCGATGATCTCCGCTGCCCGGTCCGCGAGCAGGCGGCCGGCCGGGGTGAGCCGGATTCCGCGGCCGGCCCGCTGCACCAGCCCGGCCCCGAGCTGAGCCTCCAGCCGGGACAGCTGATGGCTGATCGCGGGCTGGGTGTAGCGCAGCTCCTTGGCGGCCGCGGTCACTGATCCGAGCCGGCGACGGCGTCGATCACGCGTAGCTGCACCAGGGTGACCATTCATAAATTCTAGTCATGGGACAGCTCCTGAACTGGCATTGGACGTATGGATCGGTGGGCGGCATCGTCAGTTGCACCGACGGAACGAGGAGACGGCGATGTTGACGTTCGCGATGACGGCCCTGGTGCTGATCATGCTGCCGGGCCCGGACCAGGCCCTGATGACCCGCAACGCGCTGGTCGGCGGCCGGGCCGGCGGAGTGCTGACCCTGGTCGGCGGCGTACTGGGAGTGGGCGTGCACGCGGGCGCCGCCGCGCTCGGGTTGTCGGCGTTGCTGCTCGCCTCGGCGACGGCGTTCACCGTGCTGAAGATCGCCGGGGCGGTGTACCTGCTGTGGCTCGCGGCGCAGATGCTGTGGTCGGCGGCGAGGTCACCGCGCGCGCCGGTCACCGACCAGCCGGACGTGGTGCCGGTGCGGCGGTCGGCGTACCTGCGGCAGGGTTTCCTGTCGAACGCCCTGAACCCGAAGGTGGCGCTGTTCTTCGTCACCTTCCTGCCGCAGTTCCTCACCGTCGGCGGCGGCTCGCCGCGGGCCGAGGCCCTGCTGCTGTCGGCGATCTTCGCGGGGCTCTACCTGAGCTGGTTCGGGCTCTACGTCGCCGCGGTGGACCGGCTCGGCCGCTGGCTGCGCCGCCCGCGGGTCAAGGCGCGCATCGAGCAGGTCACCGGGCTCGTCCTGGCCACCGTCGCCGTCCGCCTGCTCGTGACCAGCCACTGATCCCGGGGGAGAGCGCACCCGTCAAGTCAACGAAAGTCTGATCCGGCCCCGGTGCGCGTCAGTCGTTCCGCAGACGCGGGCACCGGGCCCGGATCGGCAGACTTCTCTGCATGACGTGGAAAATCGCACTGTTCATCGGCCTGGTCGGCCTCCTCATGCTGGTCGTCTCCGCCTACCTCACCCGCCGCGCCCGCTTGCTGGCCGCCGGCCGCCCGATCGACGTCGAGGCCATGCGGGCGGACGTCGGGACGGCCCTCGACCGCGACGACCCCGCGACAGCCGTACGGATCTACCGGCAGCACACCGGCGCCGGGCTGCTCCAGGCGAGCAAGGCCGTCGACCAGATCGCCCGGGACCGCCGGTGAGTGGTAGGAACTCGCCATGACCTTGGCCGCGCTGCGCCGGACGGGTTCGTGGCGACTGACCTACGAGATCCTGCTGACGGTGCTGGTCACCGCCGGCGTGACAGTCCCCGCGGCGGTGGCCGCCGTGTACCCGGCCGTGCCCTGGATCGTCGGGGTGAGCACGCCGCTGCTGGTGGTGCTGCGGCTGGTGCACCCGCTGGCCGCGTACACGGGGGCGGCGGTCATCGGGGTGTGCACCGGCGGGGAGAACAGCCTGCTGCTGGTGGCGCTGAGCGCGTCGTTCAGCTACCGCGTCGCCGACCGGCGGCAGCTCGCGGCCGGGCTGGCGGTGGCCTGGGCGGGTCTGCTGGGCGCGGTGTGGTGGTGGGAGGAGCCGCTCGACGGGACCACCGTCGTGCTGATGTCCGCCCTGTTCGTGCTGCTCGCGATCTTCCCGGCGGCGGCCGGCCGGCTGGTACGCCGGCGGCGTACCTTGCTGGCGGCCATGCACCGCCGCAACGTGCAGCTGCACGACGAGCGGGACGAGGCAGCCCGTGCGGCCCAGGCCCGCGAGCGCACCCGCATCGCCCGCGACCTGCACGACTCCCTCGGCCACAAGCTGACCCTGATCTCGCTGTACGCCGGCCTGGCCCGCGACGAGAACTCGCAGTTGCTGCGGGAAGCGTCCGCCGCGGCCATGACCGAGCTGCGGCAGATCCTCGGCATCCTCGGCCAGGACGACACCCAGTCCCCGGCGCCCTCGCTGACCGGGCTGGACGAGCTGGCGGCGAACGCCCGCGCGGCCGGCTCGCGGGTGACGATCGTCCGGCAGGGCGAGGAGCGGCCGCTCGCCGCGCTCACCGAGCACGCGGCCTACCGGGTCATTCAGGAAGGCGTGACCAACGCGCTGCGGCACGCGCACGGCGGCGACATCGAGCTGTCGCTGCGGTACGAGTCCGACGCGCTCATCGCGGGCGTGACGAACACGGCGGGGCAGAGCGTCGCCCAGACGACATCCGGGCGCGGGCTGCACGGCCTCACCGAGCGGGTCCGGGTGGCGGGCGGCATGCTCTACCACGGTACGACGGCCGGCGGCGGGTTCCGGCTGGCGGCGACTCTCCCGTACCCGGGAGACCCGGCGGAGGCTCCCCGGACCGCAGGGGCGGCAGGGCCCGGGCCACCCCCGGCCGCTCGCGCCGACTTCGCCGAGCTGGTCGAGGGGGGGCGCGCGCGGGCCCGGGTGGGGGGGGGCGCCGGCCCCCGCGCCGGCGGGGGGGGGCGGGCGGGCGGCGGGGGCGCGC
>NZ_JBEZGQ010000923.1:0-3326 GCF_040650095.1 Actinoplanes sp. NPDC048791
TGCGGCTCCGTTGAGGGTTATCAGCTCCGGCGCCGGGTTGGGTCCGCCCGGCGTCGTCGCGTTGAAGCCGAAGTACACCGTCTGCCCCGGCTGGATCCGGCGATTGACCGCGGTGTTCTTCGCCGTCACCGTGGCACCGGCCTGCGTCGCCTCCGCCGACCACGCCTCCCGCAGCTTCTGGCCGCCCAGGAAGGCGAAGCGCGCCGTCCAGCCGTCGACCACCGTGCTGCCCGTGTTGGTGATCGCCAGCTGCGCGGTGAAGCCGCCGTTGCCCTGCCAGGGGCCGTAGTTCGTGTACTCGGCCTTGCAGGACGACGCGGCCGGGGCCTGACCCGTGCCCTGGTCGGCCAGGAACGACGACACCCAGGCGAGCGCCGAGTTCCAGTTGATCGCCACTTCGTTCGTCGCGTACGACTCGATGTGGTCGACGTAGCAGAACTGCGGCTTGCAGCCTTCCAGCAGGTCCTTGGCGTACGGGTCGTCCAGGCCCGCGTTGGCCCCGCCCGCGAGCGATCCGGCCGGCGGATGCGGGGTGCCGGCGTCCGCCTGGTGGGCGAAGATCCGGCTGTGCTGGTTCTGCGACGCGTGCTCGCCCCAGCCGGTGACGTACGACTGGTTCAGCGCGTTGCGGCCGAAGATGTAGTCGACGCCTTGCAGCGCCCCGTCGCGGTAGCCGGCTTTGCCGGTCAGGTCGAAGGCGGTGGCCAGCACCACGACGTTGTTGAGGATGTTGCTGTTGCCGCCCCAGAAGTAGCTGCCGGCGTCACCGGGCATCGGCAGCCCGTACGCCTGGGCCTTGAGGGTCGCCAGGTAGCGGTCCGCCGCCGTGACCACCGACTGGCGGACACGCTGCCGGTCAGCCGCCGGCAGCAGGTTCGGCACCGTGGCCAGGTCGAGCCGGCCCAGGGCGGCCGTGCTGCCCCAGCCGAAACCCGTGGCCGCGAAGACGTCGCCGGTGTGGTGCGGCGAGGCGGTCAGATCACTGAGGTACGGCTGTTCGGCCGTGCTCAGGTACAGCTCCGACGCCGCCCAGTAGAACTCGTCGCTGACGTCGGCGTCGCCGTAGCCACCGCCGCCACCACCGAGGTCCTGGGCCACCTTCGCGGGGTTGGCCTTCGCCGCGGTGTACGCGGTGCGGGCCGCGGTGAGGCACTTGTTGGCGAACGCCGCGTCGTAGGGCGCGAACAGCCGTGCGCACTGGGCGGCGGTGGCAGCCAGGTTCAGCGTGGCGGCCGTCGACACCGGGTGCAGTTCGCGCTGCTCGGGGTCGTCCTCGGGCTGCATCGGGATGCCGGTCCAGTTGGCGTCGTGCATCTTGTGGTGCACCATGCCGGCGAGCGGCTTGCCGGACGGCACCTGCATGCGCATGAGGAACTCGAGCTCCCACCGCGCCTCGTCGAGGATGTCGGGCACGTCGTTGCCGCGCTCCGGCACCCGCAGCGTGCTGTCCGCCAGCGCGGCACCGTGGGCAGCGGTGACGGCCGTCTTGGTGCGTTCGAAGGTGCTCATGAGCTGCTGCACGGCGATGCCGCCGTTGACCACGTACTTGCCGTGGTCGCCGGCGTCGTACCAGCCGCCGCGCACGTCCAGCCGGTAGTCGCAGGCGTTGGCGCGGCACGGCACGTCGGTGTCGCCGCGGTTGGGGGCCACGCCGAGGTGGCCGGCCGGGCGGGCGTACTGCTCGCCGACCAGGTCGCCGTCGATCGCGATGCCGCTGCGCTGGATGTAGAAGAACTGCAGGGCGTCCGAGCGCAGTTGCTTGTAGACGGTGCCGGAGATGTCGAACGGGTGGCTGGTCTGCCCGTCGGCGACCAATGTGTAGCCCGTGCCGGCGGTGCGGAAGCCGGAGAAGTCGATGGTGTGCACGTTCTGGCCCGAGGCGGCGTCCACCCCGCGCGGCGTGCTGGTGCCGTCGGCGACCACGTCGCCGCCGGCGTTCTTGAGTTGCCAGCCGAACGCCGTGGTGGCCTCGGTGACCACGGTCGCGTTCTTGGGCCCGGCCGGCAGGTAGCCGACCTGGTTGACGCGGACCCGCGGCCCGGTGTCCGGGGTGTACGGCGGCTCTTCCTCGCCACCGATCAGCGACACGTTGTCCACGCAGAAACGGTACGCCCCGGCGTTGCCACCCACCTGGAAGGCGACCTGACCCGCGGTGGTGTCGGCAGATGCGGTGAAGGTGAACTCCACGTGCTGCGTGGTGGAGGTCAGCGCTACGTCCCGCGACAGGAACGACGTGTACGGCTCGGCGCCCAGCTGGACGGCGGCCCGCACGCTCGCGCCCGGGGTGGCCGAGGCGTCGAACGACAAGGTGTACGAGGACCCGGCGATGAGCGCCACGCCGTTCTGTCCGATGCCGGCGTCCCAGGGGTTGGCCAGTCCGGCCGGCACCGCGGTGCACAGCCGGCCGTCGCCGGTTCCGGTGTCCGTGGTCCCGTAGGAGTACCAGCCCGCTGTCCCCTCGGAGAAGTCACCGTTCTCGACCTGCTCCGGCCCGGGCGGCGGAGGCGTGTCGCCGTCGCTGGTCAGGCTGACGTCGTCCAGGCAGAAGGTGTACGCCCCGGCGCTGCCACCCAGCTGGAACGTCAGCGTGCCGTTGGCCGAGTCGAGACCTCCGGTGAAGGTGTACTCGAACTTCTGCGCCTCGCTGGTCAGCGCGACGGCCCGCGACAACGCCGTGGTGTACGGCGCCTCATTGAGCTGCACGTTGGCCCGGACGGTCACCGCGGCGCTGGCCGAGGCGCTGAAGCTGAGGGCGTAGGCCGCGCCGTTGATCAAGGGAACGTCATTGTGGCCGAGGCTGACGTCCCAGGCATTGGTGGTACCGGCCGGGACCTCGGCGCAGAGCCGGCCGCCGACCACGGAGATGGGTGCGTTCTCGGTGGACCACCAGCCGGTGGTGCCGCTGGTGAAGGTGCCGTTGGGGATGTGCTGGACCGGCTCGGCGGAGGCCGGTTGGACCGTCAGCAGGGCCAGGCCGAGGCCGGCCGCGGCGCTCGCCGCGATCAGCCTGGCGGCCCGCCGGCGTCGATGTGGAGTCACGGGGGTCCTCTCAGAACTTCGCGGCCGCTGCCGGAGCGGTGGGACGGCCGCGCAGGGGCGGAGCCTGTGGGAGCGCTCCCATGATGCGAATGTTGCCAGCCGGTTAACCAGCCGTCAATCGACCGGCGTGATGGTTTGCACCGGTCTGCAAGAGTTACGGCCATCGATGGGCCGGGCCATCGGGCCTGGCTGACGGGAGGCCCTTTCCATGCGCCTGCGAAAACTGTCCGCCGCACTGCTCGCCGCCGGGACGGCTGCCGCGCTCGCCGCGGTCGCGCCCGCCGCGG
>NZ_JBEZGQ010000924.1:0-3322 GCF_040650095.1 Actinoplanes sp. NPDC048791
CCGGCGCGCTGACCCGGCTCGCTGATGACCTGCGCGGGGACCGGTCGGTGGCGGTCGAGGCGGCCGCCCACCGCGCCGGAGTCCTCATCGTTCTGCCGCTCGGGCTGTGCTTCCTGCCCGCCTTCGTGCTCGCCGGCCTCGTACCGGTGGTCGTCGCCGTCCTGGGCGACGTCCTGTGAAAGCCCCGCAAAGCTCGCCGGCCTGGTTGCCGGTGCTGGTCGCCGTCCGCGGCGACGTCCCGCGAGAATCCACCACAAGAAGGAGATCCACGTGCACAGACTGTTCCTCCGCCTGGCCGGCCTGCGAGGCGACGACGGCATGAACACCGCCGAATACGCGGTCGGCACCCTCGCCGCCGTCGCGTTCGCCGGCATTCTGCTCAAGGTCCTCAGCAGCCCGGCCGTGCAGGCGTCGCTGACCGGCGTGATCAACGACGCCCTGAAGTGAGTGGGCGCCGGTGGCCCGGTCGTCTGCGGGCGCTCGGGACGGACAGGGGTGCGTTCACCGCCGAGATGGCGGCCGGGCTGCCGGCGCTCATGCTGCTGCTGTTCGCCGGGCTGACGGCGGTCGGGGCGGTGACCGCTCAGGGCCGGTGCGTGGACGCCGCCAGGGAGGGTGCGCTGGTCGCCGCCCGTGGCGCGCCGGGCGTCGCGGCGGCCGCCCGGATAGCTCCGGCGGACGCGCAGATCGAGTTGGTGGAGGGCGAGGAGACGGTGACGGTCACGGTGCGCGCTCCGGTTCCGATCCTGGGCGGCCACCTCCCGGCCATTTCGGTACGCGCGGAAGCCGTCGCCGCTCGCGAACCTGAGTTGACCGGGACGGTCCCATGAGGACGGGCACCCGGCTCTGCGCGGCCGCGTCGAACCCGGTGCCGGGCAGGGATCGGGGTGCCGCCTCGATCTTCGTGCTGGCCATCGGGCTGGTGCTCGTCGCAGCCGGGATCGCCGGGGCGGCCGTCGGCGCGGCGCGGGTCGGGCGGCATCAGGCTCGGACAGCGGCTGACCTGGGCGCACTGGCCGGCGCAGTCCGCGCGGTGGAAGGCGTGGAGGTGGCCTGCCGAAGAGCCGAGCGGTTCGTCCTCGCCAACGGTGCCCGCATGGTCTCCTGCCGTGTCGAGGGCCTGGAGATCGTCATCGCCGTCCAGGTCACCGTGACGCCGTTGCCGGGACTCACCCGCTACGCGTCAGCTGCCGCCCGCGCGGGACCGGTCTGAGTCGCACTCGACAGCTGAGCGAGGACCGCGTCCAGGACGGCCACCGCGCCCTTCTTGTCCAGGGGGTTGTTGCCGTTGCCGCACTTCGGGGACTGCACGCACGACGGGCAGCCGGTCTCGCAGCCGCAGCTGGCGATCGCTTCCCTCGTCGCCTGGAGCCACTCCGCCGCCGTTCCGTAGGCGCGTTCCGCGAAGCCCGCCCCGCCCGGGTGGCCGTCGTAGACGAACACCGTCGGCGCTTCCGTGTCCTGGTGGTTCGCCGTCGACAGGCCGCCGATGTCCCAGCGGTCGCACGTCGCCATCAGCGGCAGCAGGCCGATCGCCGCGTGTTCCGCCGCGTGCAGCGCACCCGGGAAGTCCGCCGGTTCCACCCCCGAGGCCACGAGGAGGTTCGGTGAGAGCGTGAACCAGACCGCCACCGTCCGAAGTTCCCTAGGTGGCAGGTCCAGGGGCCGGGTGTCGATCACCTCGCCTGAGCCGATCCGGCGGCGCTGGTACGAGACCACCTGGTTCGTCACGTCCACCTCGCCCAGGAACAGGCCGACCGGGCCCGCGTCGACGTACTCGCGGACCGAGACCACCGACAGGTCCGTCACGTCCCGGGCGTGAGTCCAGAAGCCTTCAGTCTGGTCAAGGGCGGCGGCGGGGTGGTCGGCCGGGCAGTCCGGCTCGGCCGCGTGCACCAGGGCCACCGCGTCCTCCAGGTCCAGGTCGTCCACCAGGTACGACACGCCCTGGTGCAGGTACACCGCCCCGGTGTGCAGCATGACGTGGGACGAGCCCTGATCCACCGTGCCGAGCAGGCGGCCGGTCGCCGACTCGACCACCGAGATCGGGGTCCCGCCCGTGCCGCGCAGGTCCACGTCCGGGCGGCCGCGGTGCGTCCAGTACCAGCCCGACGGCCGGCGGCGCAGCGCCCCGGAAACGGTGAGCGCCTCCACCGCCGCCAGCGCCGGCGCGCCCCCGAACAGCTCCAGGTCCGCCTTCGTCAGCGGGGCCTCCACGGCGGCGCAGCACAGTTGCGGGCCCAGCACGTACGGGTTCGTCGGATCCAGGACCGTCGCCTCGACCGGGCGGCCGAACAGCGCCTCCGGGTGGTGCACCAGGTACGTGTCCAGCGGATCGTCCCGGGCCACCAGCACCGCCAGCGCCTCGCCCCCGGCCCGGCCCGCCCGGCCCGCCTGCTGCCACAGCGACGCCCGGGTGCCCGGATAGCCGCAGATCAGCACCGCGTCCAGCCCGACCAGGTCGACGCCCAGCTCCAGCGCGTTCGTCGAGGCCAGCGCCAGCAGCTCGCCCGTCAGCAGGGCCCGTTCGATCGCCCGGCGGTCCTCCTTCAGATACCCCGCCCGGTACGCCGCCACCCGGTCACCCAGGCCCGGCACCACCTCGTCCAGCGCGCGCCGGGTCATCGTCGCCACCACCTCGGCACCACGCCGGGACCTGACGAAGGCCAGGGTCCGGGTGCCCGCCACCACGGCGTCGGTCAGCAGGTCAGCCGTCTCGCTCAGCGCTGACCGGCGTACCGGTGGCAGCTCGACCTCCAGGTCGTCGAGCTCGCGCGGCAGCAGTGGCGGCTCCCACAGCGCGAAGGTCGTCGCCCCGCGCGGCGAGGCGTCGTCGGTCACCGCCTCGACCGGCAGACCGGTGAGGCGGCTCGCCGCGTGGGCCGGGTCGCCCGAGGTCGCCGAGGCCAGGATGAACGTCGGTTCGCTGCCGTACCGGGCGGCGACCCGGCGGAGGCGGCGCAGGACGTGCGCCACGTGCGAGCCGAAGACCCCCCGGTACGTGTGGCACTCGTCGATCACCACGTACCGCAGGCGGCGCAGGAACGCACCCCAGCGCGCGTGGCCCGGCACCAGCGCGTGGTGCAGCATGTCCGGGTTGGTCAGCACGAACCTTGAGTGCTGGCGGATCCACTCGCGTTCCTCGCGCGGGGTGTCACCGTCGTATGTGGCCGGCCGTACCCCCTCGACGCCCAGCCGGACCAGCGCGCGCAGCTGGTCGGCCGCCAGCGCCTTGGTCGGGGACAGGTAGAGCACCGTCGCGCGGGGATCTTCCACCAGCGCGGTCAGCGCGGGCAGCTGGTACGCCATCGACTTGCCCGAG
>NZ_JBEZGQ010000925.1:0-3319 GCF_040650095.1 Actinoplanes sp. NPDC048791
CGTGCCCGCCCGCCGCGCGGGCCTGCATCATCTTGACCTCGCCGCGGACCCAGGCCCGGGCGTGCTCGATCGCCTGGCGCGGTCGCGGGTCCGCGGGCCGGGCCGCCTCGAAGAACGGCAGGACGTGCTCCGCGCACGAGGCGGCCCACAGCGCGAGGAGCCGGTGGTCGTCGTCGGTGAGGGTGCCGCCCCGGCGGATCGTCACGAACCGGGGGTCACGGATCTTCGGCAGAATCATGAGGCCTGCCCGCCCTGGCGCAGGGCGCGGTCCAGGGCGCTCATCAGCTGCGCGACCCGGCTACGGCCCACGGACGCGGGCGGGTAGCGGCGCAGAACGTCGATCAGCGCCGGTGTCGCCCGGTGCAGAGACCGTTCCAGCAGGGCGTTCCCGGCTGCGGGATCATCGCCGGCCGCCAGCTCCCCGATGCGTGCGGCACTGGCGGCCGCTCGCAGGATGTGGCCGACCTGGCCGGCCTGGGCGATGGGGTGCAGGTACGCGGCCGACGCGGCGTCACCCGCGCATCGTGCGGCCAGCCGGGCCTGTTCGGAGGGCGCGGTACGGGCGGCCCGATGGGCGTCGAGGGAAGCGACGCGCTGCCATTTCGTCCGGCGGGCGCCGTTGATGAACGCCCAGCTCGCCTCGATGGCCGCCCGTGGGCGCGGATCGCCGGGGACAGCGTTCTCGAAGACCGGCAGGACGTCCTCGGCGTGCTGGACCACGTAACGCGCCACGACGCGCAGCTCGTCCATCGCCAGGTCGAAGTCCCCGGGCACAGTGTCGGTGCTCAGTGCCATGTCCATGAATCGTATCGTTGAACCGCCGGTTGAGACTTGATCAGCACGCGGGAGGCGTCGGCCGGTGGGTCCGGCGGATGTGCCAATCTGGACCGATGGCGACCGCCGGCGACCGCGCCGACCCCGGGGCGAAGGTGGAGTTCTGCCGGCGGCTCGGCGACAGCTGGCGGGACGTCGCCGATCTGATCGGCGTCCCCTCGCACGAACGCCGAAGCTTCAAGGCCGGCGACGAGCCCCGCGAGCTGTGGGAGTGGGCCGAGTCCCGGCGCCGGTTGCCCGACCTGCGCGACGCGCTGCCCGAGGCGGGCCGGGCCGACCTGGTCGAGCTGATCCGGCTCGACGATCTTGCGCCGGACCCACCCGCGCCCCGGCACTACGCGCCGACCAGGGCGGCGCTCGACGGGGCGGGGGTCGTGCCGCCGCAGCGCCGGTCGATCGTCGACGGCGTGTTCGTGCCGCGGATGACCGAGGTGATCGACCGGCCCGCGGTCATCGCCGTGGTCGCCGACGCCGGCATGGGCAAGAGCGTGCTGCTCGGGCAGCTGTACGACAGCGCCGCCGAGCGCGAGGACCTCGGAGTCGTCCTGCTCAGCTGCGCGGCCCTCGTCGGCGGGCGCCCGGCCGACGTGCCGGCGCTCGACCGGGCCGCCGGACAGGCCACCGGCAGTGGTGACTCGCTGCTCGCCGCCCTGGCCGGCCTGCGCGACGCGTACGGGCGGGTGGTGCTGCTGATCGACACGGTGGATCTGATCCTGGACTCGTCGACCGTGCCGGTCCTGTCCCAGTTCCTGCGGCGGGTCGTGGACGCCGGGGTCGCCGTCGTGTGCACCTGCCGTCAGTTCGAGTTCGAGACCTTCCTGCAGGGCGTGGACGGACGGGCGCCGCTGCTGGCGGGACTGCTCCGATCCGTACGCCTGGATCCGCTGAACCGCGCGGAGGTCCGCTCGTTCGCCCGCGAGTTCCTCCGGCACGGTCCCGCCGCCGAGGATCCGGAAGCGTTCGTGGACCGGCTGCTGTACCTGGGCGCGCGGCGCAGCGCGGTCCTGGAGATCTGCAGCAACCCGCTGCTGCTGTCGCTGGTGTGTGAGTTGTTCGCCCCGGCGGGTGAGCCGCCCGAGGACCTGACCGTCTCGCGGCTGTACCGGGCCTACTGGGAACGCAAGATCAAGGTCGATCGGGCCCGGCCGGCCGCCGACCCGGGCGCCGCGCCCGCGCGGGTCGAGGTGTGCCTGAATGCGGCCCGGTACCTCATCGCCGCCGCGACCACGACCTTCGTGGAGGAGTTCGAGGATGCCGACGTGGTCGGCGACGACCGCCACCGGGCCGCCCTCGACGGCCTGCGCAGCTCCGGCGTGATCGTCGGCGGGTCCGGTGACGACCGGCTGCGCTTCTTCCACCAGACCTGCGCCGAGTTCGTCATGGCCCGCTACCTGCTGCGCGACCTCACCGCCCGGGAAGCGTTCCTGGCCACGCTGGACCGCGCGGGCGCCGACAGCCACCTGTGGCCCGTCATGACCCAGCTGCTGTACGCGACCGGCCGCGACGGTGACAGCGCCAGCTTCTCGGAGCTGCTGGACCGGCTCGACCCGCAGGTGCTGCGCGGCTGGCACGCGGCCGTGACGGCGTGCCTCGCCCGCGGGGACAGCGATGCCGTACGCCGGCTGGCCGCCACGGCGAAGGATCTGCCGGCCACCCACCAGGAGCTGTTCCTCGCGGGGCTCGCGACCATCGACGAACGCCTGGCCCTGACCTGCGTGGAGGTGGCGGCCGACCTCATGGCCGAGTGCGCGACGAGCGTGCTCAACCTCGCCTCGAACACGGCCGGCGCCCTGCTGGCCCGGATACCGTCCACCGAGCGGACCCGGGTGCTCGGCCGCCTGCTGGACGTCGTGGCTCAGGTGGGCAGCGGGCTGGACGCCGCGCAGCGCGAGAACCTGGGCCGGCACCTGCTCGTGCGATTGGAACCGGGCGACCTGGACGCGGCCGGGCTGGCGGTGCTGCGGGCCGCGTACCGTGGCGCCGGCCACCTGGGCCGCATCGAGATCGTCCGCCTGCATCAGGGCGCCGGACCGGTGGAGCTGGCGCAGCTGCTCGGCGCGGCCCTGTACCGCACGATGCCGGCGCCCAAGGTCTCACCCGCCCGGGACCGGCTGGTCGAGGCGGTCGTCCAGGTGCTCGGCGATCCGGCCGCACGGGCGGTCCTGGGCTGGCCGGGTTGGCGCGAGATGATGGTCCGGACCTACAACCGGGGCTGGCACGACATCCAGTGCGCCGCGGTGGTGACGCTGACCGGCGCTGTGGAGCGGGACGACGCGCCGCGCATCGGTGACCTGCTGCCGCTGCTGTGGGACGACGACCAGCAGACCCGGCAGCGGGCCGTCTACGTCTGCGGCGCGCTGGCGAAGCAGCGACCGGTCGACGTCGCGGACGCCCTCGCGGCGCTGCCGGCCCCGCGGACGCGGGCTGTCGTGGAGGCGGCCCGGTCGCTCGCCAAACGGCTGGGCGAGCTGCCCGAGCCCCAGGC
>NZ_JBEZGQ010000926.1:0-3318 GCF_040650095.1 Actinoplanes sp. NPDC048791
CTGGAGACGATCCGATAGCTGACCAGGTACGTGCCCAGCGGCTGGTCCGCGCGCCGCACCTGGATCCGCAGCGTCGACCCGATCGCGGCGACCGCGCCGGTGATCCGCTTGCCGTCCGGCGCGAGCACCTGCGTGCGGTCCGGCACCGGGGTGATGCCCTCGGTGAACGTCAGAGTGATCTCGCCGGGCGCCGTCGCCACCACACTGCCGGGCTCCGGCGTCGCCGTCGTCAACGCGGCGTGCGCGCTCGCCGGCGCCGCCGGAAGCAGCACCGCACCCAGTCCGATCATGGCCACGATGAGCACGCGCACGATCCGCGGCCCCCCAGCCGCTGCAGCCCCAGTCACGACAGGTAGTTCGGATCATCGGGGGGAAAGGTTCAATCCGCGCACGGCGGCTTACCGATCCGCCCGGCCGGGTACCACCCGGCGATACGATCCCGGGCAGGTCCACGCCCTCAAGGAGGCTCCTCGATGTCCGTGCATCCCCGCGCCGGCACCCCCGCCGAATCCCGCGACCGAATCGACGTGCCCCGGGTGGTCCTGAGCTACTACACCGACCACCCCGATCCCGGGGTCGCGGAGCAGCGCGTCGCCTTCGGCACCTCCGGGCACCGCGGTTCCAGCCTGAGGACGGCGTTCAACGAGGACCACATCGTGGCCACCAGCCAGGCCATCGTCGAGTACCGCCGCGAGCAGGGCACCGACGGCCCGCTCTACCTGGGCCGCGACACGCACGCGCTGAGCGAGCCGGCGATGATCTCGGCCCTGGAGGTGTTCGCCGCCAACGACGTGCGGGTGCTGATCGACAGCCGCGACGGCTACACCCCGACGCCGGCGCTGTCGCACGCGATCCTGACCTACAACAAGGGCCGCACCTCCGGACTGGCCGACGGCGTGGTCGTCACCCCCTCGCACAACCCACCGGACGACGGCGGCTTCAAGTACAACCCGCCGCACGGCGGGCCGGCCGACACCGACGCCACCAAATGGATCCAGGACCGGGCGAACGCGCTGATCGCCGCCGGCCTCAAGGAGGTACGCCGGGTGCCGGCCGCCCGGGCCCGCACCTCGGAGCTGGTCAGCGGCTACGACTACCTGGCCACGTACGTGGACGACCTGGGCTCGGTCATCGACATGGAGGCGATCCGCTCGGCCGGCATCCGGATCGGCGCGGACCCGCTGGGCGGCGCCAGCGTCGCCTATTGGGGCGAGATCGGCTCCCGGTACGGCCTGGACCTGACCGTGGTGAACCCGGACGTCGACCCGACCTTCGGCTTCATGACCCTGGACTGGGACGGCAAGATCCGGATGGACTGCTCGTCGCCGTACGCGATGGCCTCGCTGATCGCCCAGAAGGACAAGTTCCAGCTGGCCACCGGCAACGACGCGGACGCCGACCGGCACGGCATCGTCACGCCCGACGGCGGCCTGATGAATCCCAACCACTACCTGGCCGTGGCGATCTCGTACCTGTACAAGGTGCGCACGGACTGGCCGGCCGCGGCGGCGATCGGCAAGACCCTGGTGTCGTCGTCGATGATCGACCGGGTGGCGGCGGACCTGGGCCGCAAACTGGACGAGGTGCCGGTCGGCTTCAAGTGGTTCGTGCCGGGCCTGCTGGACGGCTCGGTCGGCTTCGGCGGCGAGGAGAGCGCGGGAGCGTCGTTCCTGCGCCGCGACGGCAGCCCGTGGAGCACGGACAAGGACGGCATCCTGCTGGACCTGCTGGCCTCGGAGATCGTGGCGACGACCGGCCGCACCCCGAGCGAGCACTACCGCGACCTGACGGCGAAGTTCGGCGACCCGGCGTACGCCCGCATCGACGCCCCGGCGACCCGCGACGAGAAGGCGATCCTGGGCAAGCTGTCGCCGTCGCAGGTGACGGCCAAGGAGCTCGACGGCGAACCGATCACGGCGGTGCTGACGTCGGCGCCGGGCAACAACGCCCCGATCGGCGGCCTGAAGGTGACGACGGAGTCGGGCTGGTTCGCGGCCCGGCCGTCGGGCACGGAGGACGTCTACAAGATCTACGCGGAGTCGTTCAAGGGGCCGGACCACCTGGCGCGCATCCAGGAGGAGGCGCGGGCGGTGGTCTCGGCGGCCCTCAAGGGCTGAACCCCGGACACCCGGCCCGGACTGCTTGAGATCCGGGCCGGGTCAGGGGTTGGGGCGGACCAGGCCGAGGTCGTAGGCGGCGATCGTCGCCTGCACGCGGTCGCGGACGCCGAGCTTGGCCAGCAGCGCGTTGACGTGCACCTTCACCGTGCCGGTGGTGATGCCCAGGGCGGTGCCGATCTCGGCGTTGGACATGCCGGTGGCGATGCTGACCAGGACCTCGCGCTCGCGGGGAGTGAGGCCCTCCAGCCGCCGCCCGGGTTCGGCCGGTCCGGACAGCCCACCGCTGGCGAACGCGTCGATCAACCGCCGCGTGACAGCGGGACTGAGCATCGCCTCACCGTCCGCGACAACCCGGATGGCGGCGAGCAGATCGGCGGGCAGCACATCCTTGAGCACGAACCCGGCCGCGCCCGCCTTCAACGCCTCATAGACATACCGGTCCTGATGGAACGTCGTGAGGACCAGCACCTTGGTCTCCGGCGCGGCGGCAGTGAGCTGGGCGGTGGCGGTCAGCCCGTCCATGCCGGGCATCCGGATGTCCATGAGCACCACGTCGGGCCGCAGCCGGGCGGCCAGGTCGAGCGCGGTCTGCCCGTCGGCGGCCTCACCGACAACCTCAAGGCCTTCCTCGGCATCGACGATGGCGGCGATCCCGGCGCGCACCATGAGCTGGTCGTCAACGACCATCACCCGGACGGCGATGACGCCACCTCCTTGTCGTCCCCGGCCGGCGTACCCGGCCCGTCGTCGGCAGGAATGGTCCCAGCCGGTCCTTGGCCCTCGCCGGCCGGGTTGCTCGCGCTGAGCGGGTCGCTGGCGCGCATCGGGTTGGTCCGGGCCTCGGCGCCCGTCGCGCCGGTGGCCTGCGCCGCCTCCCGCTCCGGCTGGGCCGGTGCCGGCGAGTTGCCGGTCGAGTCACCAGTGACGGGCAGCGGTGTCGGGCCGGAAACCGGGCGGCCTTCGCCCGGATGAGCGGTCGTCGGCGCCGGCAGGTGGATCTCCGGGAGGCCGTCGGCGGCCGTCGCCATGCTGCCGCCCACGGCGGCCAGCCGGGCCCGCAACCCGGCCGCGATCTCCCCACCCTCGTCCGCCGGCATCGGCCGCATGCTGATCCGCAGCGGGTCCCCGCTCAGGTCCACCGACACGCTCACCGGCCCGGTGTCCCCGGCCAGCAGCAGCTCCACCACCCGGAACGCCG
>NZ_JBEZGQ010000927.1:0-3317 GCF_040650095.1 Actinoplanes sp. NPDC048791
TGCGCCCTGTCGTTCTTCGTGGTCGCCATGTTTCCGGGCTTACCCCGTACCCATCGCCGAAGCCCGCCGGATCCGTGATCCGGCGGGCTTCTCCGTGTCCGGAGCCCGGCGTCAGCCCTTGACCTGGTACGTGGGCCGGATCGTGGCCCGGGCCATCGTGTGGAACGCCAGGTTGAAGCCGACGTACGCCGGGGTGGCGTCCGCGCTCACCTCGAGCCGGTCGACGTCGATGGCGTGCACCGCGAAGACGTAGCGGTGCGGGCGGTCACCGGGCGGCGGGGCCGCGCCGCCATAGCCGGTGTCGCCGTAGTCGTTGCGTACGGTGAAGGCGCCGTCCGGCAGCGGGTCGACGCCCCGGTCGAGCTCGGTCACCGAGGCCGGCAGGTTCACGGCCACCCAGTGCCAGAAGCCGCTGCCGGTGGGCGCGTCGGGGTCGAAGCAGGTCACGACGAAGCCACGGGTCTCCGCCGGGAAGCCGGACCAGGACAGCTGCGGGGACAGGTTCTTGCCGCCGACGCTGGTGTGCGCGTACATCTCGTCGAGCGGTCGGCCGTCCGCCATGTCCGTGCTGGTCAGCGTGAAGGCCGGGACGGGCGGCAGGATGTCGTACGGATCCGGCGCTTCGGCTCGCTCCAGGCTCATGCTCGGTTGTCCTTCCACGTCGTCCGGCACCCGCATGGCGCCGGTTGCTGACTTCCCCCGTTTGCCGACGGTAACCGGGTGAGGTGTCACACATCTTTCGGCCTGATATCCGGCGCGGATGCAGAAACGCACAGGTGGTGCGCGTGACCGGGCTTGCCCCGGGCGATAGTGGTGTCAGACATCCGACCGGGTGCGCAGGGCAGAGATCCCCGTGCTCGGTCGCGATCGGTCGCCTCCCGGCGTCCAGCAAGTCGGCACCCGCCCTCCGCGACGGGTGCCGACTGCTATGTGGGACACCGGCCGGACCGGCTGACGAATCCGTCACATATGCCGCGAAGCGATGAGAGCATCAGAAACGTGAGAGTCGCTGCACCGCCCGATGAGGAAGGTCGCCTGGCCGCCCTGTACGAGGCCCGGGTGCTCGACACCCCGCCGGAGGACGACTTCGACGACATCGCCCTGCTGGCCGCGGAGATCTGCGGCACCCCGGTCGGCATGGTGAGCCTGGTCGACGCCGAGCGGCAGTGGATCAAGGCCAAGGTCGGCGTCGACTACGACGAGACGCCCCGGGACGAGTCGTTCTGCGCGCACACGATCCAGGACCACGACGTGCTGGAGGTGCCCGACGCCGGCGCGGATCCCCGCTTCGCGGCCGGCCCGTTCGTCATCGGCCGGAATTTCCGGTTCTACGCCGGCGCCCCGGTCGTCCTCGACGGCACCCACGCCGTCGGCACCATCTGCGTTCTCGACAAGGTGCCGCGGGCGCTGACCGCGTCGCAGCGCCGTGCCCTGCGCTGTCTGGCCCGGCACACCGCGGTCCAGCTGGAGCTGCGCCGCTACGCCCAGCATGCCGGGACCGTCGCCGACCGCATGCGCCAGCTCGACCGGATGAAAGACTCGTTCCTCGCCGGGGTGAGCCACGAGCTGCGGACACCGCTGACGTCGATCCGCGGCTATCTGGAGATCCTGCTGGCGGACGGCTTCGACCCGGAGACGTCGCAGCGTTTCCTGGCGGTCATGCAGCGCAACTCGGACCGGCTGCTGCGGCTCATCGACGACCTGCTGACGGTGGCCCGCCTCAACGAGGGCGGCATGGAGCTGCACCTGGCCGAGCTGGATCTGGCCGAGCTGGCGCAACAGGTCACCACGGCGTGCCGGCCGCTGGCCGAGCACCGGGACGTGGCGCTGCACAACCTGATGGACCGGCCGGTGCTCGCCCGCGGCGACGGCCGGCGGCTGGGCCAGGCGCTGAACCACCTGGTGGTCAACGCGATCAAGTTCACCTCGCCGGGCGGCGAGATCATCGTCCGGGGTACGGCCGGCGACGAACCGGAGCTGGTCATCGTCGACACCGGGGTGGGCATCCCGGCCGCCGAACTGCCGCACGTCTTCGACCGGTTCTTCCGCAGCACGGCCGCCGACCGGATGGCGGCGCCGGGCCCGGGCCTCGGACTGTCGATCGTCAACCTGATCATCGAGGCCCACCACGGCAGCATCCACCTGGACAGCGAGCCGGGCGTGGGCACGACAGTCCGCCTCACCCTGCCCCGCGCCTAGGCTCCGAACATGGGCAGGCAGGGCTGCAGACCTTCGATCCGTACGTCGACAGTGCGAGCCGCCGCCCAGCCGGCCCGGTCCAGCCGCAGCCGCCGGCCCACCACCGCCTCGCCGCGGACCACGTGCCGGGCGATGCCGTCGTCGGCGTAGCCGAGCTTGCGCGAGACGCCGTACGAGGCCGCGTTGTCCGCGAACGCCTCCGTGACCGCCCACTGCGCGCCCAGCCCGGTGAACGCCAGGTCCAGCACAGCCGCCCGCATCTCGGTGCCGAAGCCCTGGCCGTGGTGGGCGCGGCCCAGCCACGATCCCGTGCCGACCTCGCGTAGCGTGGCGAACCGCCGGGCGTCGAGCGCCTGGGTGCCGATGACCTGGCCGTCGTGCACGGTCACGAAGTGCAGCGACCAGTTGTCCGGCGCCCATTGGCCCCACATCCGCCACTGGAACTGCAGCGTGCTGCGGGCCACTTCCTCGGCGGTACCGTCGGTCCACGGCACCACGAACGGCTGTTGCCCGGGGTCGTGCACGCCCCCGGCGGCGACCTCGGCGAGCTGCGCGAGGTCGGCCAGGTCCGGAACGCGCAGTTCGAGCCGCGGCGTGTGCAGCCGCAGCCCGAACAGTGGCCAGTGATCGGTGATCATGCGAGGGATTCTCGCGGTCGTCACCGGCCGGCGCCAACCCTTCAGAACCGCTCGATGTGCAACCCCCGGTAGAGCCGCCGATAAACGACACCGGTCCGCGAGTTGCCGGCGTCGATCATCATTCCGCCGCCCATGTAGATCCCCACGTGCCCCGGCCCCACGACCAGATCACCGGGTTGCGCGGCGGCCCGGGAAACCGTGCGGGCGCGGGCCGCCTGGGCTCCGGAGGAATGCGGCAGGCTGAGCCCGGCCTGGGCGTACGCGCGCTTGGTGAATCCCGAGCAGTCGAACGAATTCGGCCCCTCACCACCGCGCCGGTACGTCTTGCCGAGCTGCGAACGGGCGTACGCGATCACCGACGACATCCGCATCGACGTGCGTACCCGGATCATGGTGACCAGAGTCGCCACTCCGGCGATGGTCACTGCCGCGGTCAGCAACGCGACGAGTGCCGAGCGGATGTCAGAGCGGCCCGGGCTG
>NZ_JBEZGQ010000928.1:0-3317 GCF_040650095.1 Actinoplanes sp. NPDC048791
GAAATGGTCGCCGCGCAGGCGGCGGTCGCCGCGGAGGGGCCGGCATGAGCGCCCAGCTGGCGGCCGCGCTGGCCGCGGAGGAGGCGGCGATCTACGCGTACGGGGTCCTCGGGGTGAAGCTGACCGGTGAGGGTGACCGCGCCGAGGCCCGCGCCGCCGAGGCGGTCCACCGCGGTCGCCGGGACGTGCTGGTCAGCCGGTTGTCGGCGTTGCAGGCGAGCACCGCCCCGGCACCGGCGGGCTACGACCTGCCGTTCGACGTCACCGACCGGGCCAGTGCGCTGAAGCTGGCCATCCAGGTCGAGGACGGGGTCGCGCAGGCCTGGCGGGCGGTGTTGCCGGTGACCACCGGGGCCGATCGGGCCACCGGGCTGAACGCGCTGGTCGACGCGGCGGTCCGGGCGACCCGCTGGCGCCGGCTGGGCGAGGTGACCCCGGTGACGATGGCCTGGCCCGGGCGCGCCTGAGGACCTTTCCCGCCGCGGGTCCATGCCCGACAATGACGCAGTGTCGCAGGACGAGTACGACCTGGCCAATCCGCGCTGGCACCTGGCCACCCGGCTCCGTGACGTGATCCTGCGGCGCTGGTCGGCCGAGGTGCGGGCGATCGGTGTGCACGGCTCCCTGGCGCACGGCGACGACACCGACAGCAGCGATCTCAATATGCACGTGGTCACGTACCGTCCGAACGCCGGACCCCGCGCCGCCCTGCGCCGGGTCGACGGCATCCTGGTCGATCTCGGTGTCGGCACCGCCGACGACGGGCTGCGCCGGGCCCGGGAGCTGACCCCGCGCTGGCCGCTGGAGGCCGACCGCTACCTGAGCACCCGGGACCTCTTCGATCCCGGCGGCTGGTTCGCCGGCCAGCGCGACGCTCACCTGGGCAAGCTCGCCGAGACCCGGCCGGGCGAGTTCAGCGGGCTGGCCCGGCGCAACTGGTGTGTGGCCTCGGCGGCGCACGCCCGGGCGGTCCGGCTGGCCGAGTGGTACGAGACCGACGCCGCCCTGGTCCTGCTGTCCGAGGCGAGGCTGCACGCCGCGATGGTCACCGGCCTGCTCAGCCGCACCTACTTCCGCAACCGGGCCGACGCGGTGAAGCGCACCGGGCTGGCCGGGGCCGACATGACCGAGCTGGCCACGGTGCTGAAGACGCAGGCCGACGACCTCACCGCCCGGGGCCGTCCGGTCGACGGCCCGCTGAGCGCCCTCTTCGAGTGACGCCGGTCAGGAGTCGCCGACGCCGATCAGCGTGCCGATGAGGTAGGTCGCCCCGGCCGCCGCCGCGCCGAGCAGGAGCTGCCAGAGGCCGCTGCGCCACCACGGGCGGGCGGTGAAGCGAGCGATGACCGCGCCGGCCACGAACAGCCCGGCGCCGCCGACGACGAGCGCCGCGAGCAGGCTGTCGAAGCCCAGCAGATAGGTCAGCAGCGGCACGACCGCCCCGATCGCGAAGCACACGAACGAGGACACCGCCGCCGTCCACGGGCTGGGCAGCTCGTCCGGGACGACGCCGAGCTCCTCCTGGGCGTGCACCCGCAGCGCCTGCTCCGGGTGGGCCTTGAGCACGTCGGCCACCTGACGGGCGAGCGGGACGGGCAGGCCCCGCGCGGTCCACATGGCGACCAGCTCGTCGGCCTCCCCCTCGGGGTTGAGCCGCAGCTCGCGCAGCTCCTTGGCCAGCTCGGCGGCGACCTGGTCGTTCTGGGTGCGGACGCTGGTGAACTCGCCCAGCCCCATGGAGATCGCCCCGGCGACCAGGCCGGCCACCCCGGTGAGGATCAGGGTGTGCCGGCTGACCCCGCCCCCGCCGACCCCGGCGATCAGGGCGATGTTGGTGACCAGGCCGTCCATCGCGCCGAAGGTGGCCGCGCGCAGCCAGCCACCCGAGACGTCCGCGTGGTGCTCGGGGACCGTCACGGCAGCGTCAGGATCTCGTAACCGTCCTCGGTCACCACCAGCGTGTGCTCGAACTGGGCGGTCCACTTGCGGTCCTTGGTCACGACCGTCCAGCCGTCGTCCCACATCTCGTACTCGTGGGTGCCCAGGGTGATCATCGGCTCGATGGTGAAGGTCATGCCGGGCTCCATCACCGTGTCGAGCCGCGGGTTGTCGTAGTGCGGGATGTAGAGCCCGCTGTGGAACGTCTCGCCGATGCCGTGGCCGGTGAAGTCGCGCACCACGCCGTAGCCGAAGCGGCGGGCGTACGCCTCGATCACCCGGCCGATCGCGTTGATCGGCCGGCCCGGGGCGACGGCGCGGATGCCGCGCATCATCGCCTCGTGGGTGCGCTCGACCAGCAGCCGGGCCTCGTCGCTGACCTCGCCGACGCAGAACGTCGCGTCGGTGTCACCGTGCACACCGTCGAGGTACGCGGTCACGTCGACGTTGACGATGTCGCCGTCGGCCAGCACGGTCGTGTCCGGGATGCCGTGGCAGATGACCTCGTTGAGCGAGGTGCAGCAGGATTTCGGGAAGCCCTTGTAGCCCAGCGTCGACGGGTACGCCCCGTTGTCGATCAGGAACTCGTGCACCACCCGGTCGATCTCGTCGGTGCTGACGCCCGGCTTGCAGTGCTCCCCGGCGAGCTGGGTGGCCTGGGCCGCGATCCGACCGGCGACCCGCATCTTGTCGATGGTCTCAGGGGTCTGCACGTGCGATCCGCGCCACTCTTTCGGGCGCTTCTTGCCGACGTATTCAGGACGGATGATCTGCGGCGGCACCGCCCGCCAGGGGGAGAGCTTTCCCGGAACGAGAGGGGCACGAACGCTCATCGACCCAGCTTATCGCCGCGCCCGGCGGGAACCCCGCGGACCGTGACGTCAGATAACAGCTCGGTTGACCCTTACCGGCCCATTGTTGCCGCTCCCGGGCGCCTGTGTAATCGTGTCAGCGTGGATCAAGACGGCGCCGGGACGGACTTCTCGGCCAGTTCCTCGGTGGCGGGCGACCGCGCCACCGTGGTGGTACGCGGCGAGGTGGACATGTCCACCGCCGACGAGATGTACCGGGCAGCCACCGGTGCCGGTGCCCGTAGCGCGACCCTGGACCTGCGCGGCGTGACGTTCTTCGACTCGGCCGCCATCCACGCGCTGATCCGGCTCGCGGAGCGCTTCCCGGACGGCTTCGAGGTGATCCCGTCGGCCCCGGTCCGCCGGGTCCTCGACATCTCCGGCCTGAGCAGCCAGCCCTGGCTGGTCCAGGGCGAGCCCGGCTGAGCCCCGGCGCGAGCCGCTGAACCCAGGCGCGAGCCGCTGGACCGCGGCGCGAGCCGGCTGCTCAGGACGGGCTCAGCGCCCGCCGCAGCGTCACCGCGGTGC
>NZ_JBEZGQ010000929.1:0-3306 GCF_040650095.1 Actinoplanes sp. NPDC048791
GGCGGTGCCCCGGCCCAGTCCCGAGTTGGACAGCTCACCCTCGGAGCCGCGCGGCGCCTCGGCGGCCTGCGGGTACGGCTCCGCCCCGGCCGGCTTCTCGCCGACCAGCGCACCGATCCCGTTGACGACCGCGAAGTAGCTGCCCGCGGCCCCCGCGACCGCGAGGACGCCGAAGGCCGAGACCGCCGCGATCCGCCGCGGCCGGGGCACGAGCTGCTCGCCGTACGAGGTGCGCAGTCCACCGGTCAGGCCGGCACCGCCGAAGGTGCTGAACCCGGTCGAGGTCACGTCCGGGTGACCGGCCCCCGGCCGGACGGCTGTCCCGCCGGCCGCTGTCCCGCCGGCCGCTGTCCCGCCGGCAGCGGGCCCATCGGCGTCCGGCTCGGGCCGGCCCAGGTCGTACCGCACCGAGCGCCACGCTCCGGCCACCTCGGTGCGGGCTTTGCGCCACATGGTCATCGGGACTGTTCTCCGATCTCGAGGAACCGGGCACTTCCCGGTTCCGCATGCTCCGCTTGGTCAGCCGCGGAGCGGGCATGGCACGCTGGTCGGGTGACCGATTCCGTAACCGTGGGTGAGGCGGGGGCCCCGCAGCCCACCGGCCCGACCGAGTGGATCAACCTGCCCGACGTGGCGGACAAGCTCGGCGTGTCGATCAGCAAGGTGCACCAGATGATCCGCGACGGTGCTCTGCTCGCCGTCCGGCGCGACGGTGTCCGCGTGGTGCCGGCGGAGCTGGTGGCCAACAGCACCGTGCTCAAGCACCTCCCCGGCATCCTCACGTTGCTTCGCGACGCTGGGTACAACGACGAAGAGGCGCTGCGGTGGCTCTACGAGCCGGACGCAACCGTGGACGGCTGCGGCGCCAAGGGCCTCGGCGGGGACCGGGCCCGCGAGGTCAAGCGGCGTGCCCAGGCGCTCGGTTTCTGACCGCCCACATGCGACACCTGGCGTACCTCCTCGTGCTCGCGGGCTGCCTGGTGTCCGCGATCTGGCTGGAACCGGTGCTGAAGGTCAACGTGCTGCGCCGGTGGCGGCGGCTGCTGCTCACGCTGCTGCCGGTCGTGGTGGTCTTCGTGCTCTGGGACCTGGGCGCGATCGCCGCCGGGCACTGGACCTTCGACCCGGAACAGACCACCGGCGTGCTGTTCCCGGGCGGCCTGCCGCTGGACGAGGTGCTGTTCTTCGTCGTGGTGCCGGTCTGCGCGGTGCTGGGCTTCGAGGCGGTCCGGGCCGTGCTGCGCCGCCCGGCCGGTGACGAATGACCTACACCGTCGCGGCGCTGCTCGGCGTGGCCGGGGCGCTGATCGTGGACCTGGCCGTGCTGCGGACCCGGCTGGTGACCCGGGTGGTGTTCTGGGCCACGTACCCGATCATCATCACGTTCCAGTTGTTGTCCAACGGCATCCTGACCGGCCGCCGGATCGTCATCTACGACCCGGCGGCGATCATCGGCTGGCGGCTGGCGTATGCGCCGGTCGAGGACCTCTTCTTCGGCTTCGCGATGGTGCTGCTGACCCTGTCGGTCTGGGTCTGGCTGGGCCGCCGCGGAGTGCAGCGCACACCGGCGGCGGGCGAGGGCAGCCGGCTGCTGAGCTGGGCCCGGGCCCGCATGGGACAGCGGGATTCGGCCGATATGTGACACCATCCCGCGGTGCGTCTGAGGCCGTGGCTGCTGACCGCCGCGGCCGTGCTCGCGGTGGTGCACGTGATCGGGGTGCTGTTCGCCCGGCCGCTGTACCGCCCGGCCGAGGTGCTGGCCACGCTCTGCCTGCTGGCCTACGCGATCCTGGCCGGCGGAGGGCCCCCGCGATGGGGGTTGAGCCTCGCCGCGGCTGTGCTGGTGATCGGGGCCGCGCTGACCGTGCCCCCGCCACCAACCGACGGCGCAGGATTGCAGTTCCTCAGCCCCGAGCAGTACGACGGCCTGATCCGGCGGACGCAGCTGGAAAGCCTGATCCCGGTGACGGCCGTTCTTCTCTTCGTCCTGGTGCTGCTGGTGGTCAGCACGCGAACCGCAGGCGGGCAGTGGCCGAACCGGGCCGGGCTCCTGACGGGGATCGCGGCAGCGGTCCTGGTCGTCGGTTACACGGTTGTCCGCCTCGCGGTGATCGAGTCCGAGGTCCACGAAGTCGCGATAGTCGCCGTCTTCGGCAACGACGCGCCGGCCCCGAGGCTGTCGGCCGGTGTCATGGCTGTCCTACCGTTGCTGCTGGCGCTGACTGCGCTCGCGCTCGCCGTCGTGGCGGCCGCTCAGCGACGCCTGCGGGCCGCCGGTGGTGCGCTGCTGCTGGCGGTGACGGGGCTGATCTGGATCGACGCCGCGATCGGGGCCGCCCGTCTGCCCTACGCCGTCCACGACGACGCGAGCGTGTTCTCGCTGGACCTGTTCACCGCGACGGACGCGCTGCCCCAGCCGACGCAGGCGCTGACCGCCGCTCTGCAGCTCACTGCGGCCGTCCTGCTCATCGCCGGTCTGGCCCGCCGGCCGTCGACCGGTGGGGTTTGACCAAGCACGCACCTGGCATTCGGCGGGAGTGCCCTGTGTCAACCGCAGATCCCGGGAGGCGATGACCGTGAGTATGGCGATTCTGTTCTCGGGTAACGGGATCTCGGAAGGGAGCCCAAATCGGTAGATCTTGGTAAAATTTGGCCCCTATGGCGGCCACTTTTTACCAAGATCTCCCCATTCGAGGCGAGGCGCGACCGCCATTTGGCCTTGATCTGGATCGGGCTCAGACGGCTCGCCGGGTGGCCGCGTCGGCGAGCTCGAGCAGCACCCCCCGCGCCTCCGCCTCGACCTCCGCCGCGGCCAGCTCCGCCAGCGCCGCGGTTGTCAGCGCCGTGATCCGCTCCTCGGTCCGCGCCAGCGCCCCGCTGTCGCGGATGAGGGCCCGCAGCCGCTCCACCCCCGCGTCGTCCAGCGCCGGATCGCCCAGCCGGGCCTCCAGCTCGGCCCGCTCCTGCCGGCCGAGCGCGGCGTGCGCGGCCGCCACCAGATACGTCCGCTTTCCCTCGCGCAGGTCGTCGCCGGCCGGCTTACCGGTCTGCGCCGGGTCGCCGAACACCCCGAGTACGTCGTCGCGCAGCTGGAACGCCTCGCCCAGCGGCAGCCCGTAGCCCGAGTAGGCCCGCATCAGTGATTCCGGAGCGTCGGCCAGTGCCGCACCGAGCAGCAGCGGCCGTTCGACCGTGTATTTCGCCGACTTGTACCGGGCCACCTTGCTGGCCCGGTCCGTCGACGTGTCGCCGGTCACCACCGTCAGAACGTCCAGGTACTGCCCGGCGGTCACTTCGGTGCGCATC
>NZ_JBEZGQ010000930.1:0-3304 GCF_040650095.1 Actinoplanes sp. NPDC048791
CTCGGCCATCGCGTTGATGAAGCTGATCTTGGTGGCCAGGAACGCGTTCGCGGCCACCTTGACCAGCTCGGCGGTGGCGAAGTCGGTGACCACCACGGGCACCTCACGGTCCTCCGCGGCGGCCAGGTCGAGGATGCCCCGGTGCGCGGCCCGCAGCAGGTCGCCGGCCCACTCCGACCGCAGGCCGGCGACGATCCGGCTGGGCCGCAGCACGTCCTGGACCGCGAAGCCCTCCTGCAGGAACTCCGGCGACCAGGCCACCTCGATGCCCAGTCCAGGGTCCGTGTGCTTGGCCACCAGCTGCTCCACCCACTCCGCGGTGCCGACCGGGACCGTGGACTTGCCGACGATCAGCACCCGGCGGGTCAGGTGCCGGGCCAGTCCGGTGACCGCCGCCTCGACGTACGAGAGATCGGCGCCCGTGCCACCCGCCCGCTGCGGCGTGCCCACGCAGATGAAGTGCACGTCGCCGAAGTCGGCGGTCTCCTGGTACGACGTGGTGAAGCGCAGGCGGCCGGCGGCGAGGTTGCGCCGCAGCAGCTCGTCGAGGCCCGGCTCGTGGAACGGCACAGCGCCGGCCGAGAGGGCGGCGATCCGGGCCACGTCGACGTCGAAGCCGAGCACCTCGTAGCCCAGCTCGGCGAAGCAGACGGCGTAGGTGGCCCCCAGATAACCGGTGCCGACGAAGGTCAGCCGCGGTCGCTCCATCAGTTCTTCCTTTCTCGGGTACGGCGTCATCGCGGGTCCTTGCGGTCGAGCACGAAGATCCGGATCTGCTCGAAGCTGCGGTACTCGCTCAGGGTGTACGCCGTGAGCAGGAACCCCTGGGTCGGACCGGGCATGCCGTCCATCGGGTCGAGGTTGGCCGCCGTTGTCGACACCAGCCAGATCCGCCGGGTGTCACCGACGCACGGGCCGGGATCGGCGCATTCGTGGGCGCCGAAGGTGCCGTTCTCCTGCGACGTGCGATCGACCAGCACGTCCCGCAGCAGGCCGAGGCGCCGCACCTCGTAGTCGAAGGCCCGGCGGCCGTTACGGGTCGTACCGGCGTAGGCGATGCCGTCACCGGGCCGGGCCACGGTGGCCAGGGCAGCGGCCGCGCTGCGGAAGTCAGGCTCGCCGTAGACCGGACTGTGCCGGGCCGCCTGCTGTCCCGGTCCGCTGACGAGCAGCACCGCGGCCACCACCAGCAGGCCGCTCAGCGACAGCAGCCAGGTGGACCCGGCCCGGCGGGTGAACCGGGCCAGGGAGAAGCCCAGGGCACCGGCCAGCAGCGCCCACGCCGGGACGGTGAAGAGCAGGTAGCGGTGCAGGAAGAGATGCAGCACCGGGAAGGTGACGTAGCAGAAGAGCGGCGGGAACAGCGCCCAGCTCAGCAGCAGGACCACCGGTCCCCGGTGGCGCGACCAGAGCAGCACCGCCGCCGACAGCGCCGCCACGCAGACCACGAGCGCGACCTGCCAGGAGCCGAAGATCCGCTCGGGCAGGCTGGTCAGCGCCGCGGCGTCGACCTTGATCCAGGCGATGACGCTCGACTGTTGCGAGCCCTTGGCCGCCAGCGGCAGTGCGGCGGTCACCGCGATGAACGCTCCGGCGAACCAGCGCAGCAACCGCAGCTCACCGCTGACCCGGAAGGCCCGCCCCATGAACACGGCGTGGGCCAGCAGCACGGTCAGGGTCACGATGTGCACCAGGCCGGCCAGGACGAGGCCGACGCCGTACCAGATCCACCGGCGCCAGGTCGGCCGCTCCATCGCCCGCAGCAGCAGCAGCGTCGCCAGGGTGGCGAAGCCGATCGCGAACGCGTACGGGCGGGCTTCCTGGCCGTAGCGCGTCGCCGCGGGCAGCCCGGCCACGATCAGCCCGGCGGTCAGGCCGGCCCCCGTGTCGAACAGCCGGCGGCCCAGCACCGCGACCAGCGCCGCGGTGGCGGCCATGGCGAGCGCGGACGGCATCCGCAGGCTGGTCTCCGAATCGCCGAAGACGTCGATCCAGAAATGCAGGACCAGATAGTACGGCGCCACGACGGCGTCCACGTTGGCCAGCAGTTTCGCCAGGTCCCGGAAGCTCAGGGTGGAGGCGTACCAGCTGGCGTACTCGTCGTTCCACATGCTCCGGGAGCCGATGCCGACCACCGACAGGGTGAGCGCGAGCAGGGCCGGCGGCAGCGCCAGGGCCACCGTGCTCAGGACGGACCAGCTCCGCACCAGGGGCGCCGGTACGTGCCCGTCCGGACGGCGCTGTCCGATGATCCGGGGGACGGCGGGGGACAACAATTGCGCGTCGGTCATCGCTTCCTCATTCGGCCAGTGCCTCGTCCAGGACGCCCGCGAGCTGCTTCGCGTAGACGGACGTCAGGTGGTTGTCGTCGCGGTAGACGACGGTGCCGCCGATGACGGCGGGGCAGATCCTGGGTGTGCAGAACCACGCGGTGGAGTCGACGACCCGGCCGCCGTGGGCCTGCACCAGGGCCCGGACGATCCGCTGCCGGGGCAGGAACAGGGACCGGAACACGTCGAGATGGCACTCGTTGACGGCGTCCGGGTGGGTCGCCAGGCACCGCGGCACGTCGTAGTGCGTGACCGGGGTGTCCGGGATGACGACCGGCAGCGCCCCGGCCCGCTTGATCCGGGTGACCGTGGCGGCCCAGGCCGAGGCCCAGTCCTGGTCGGGACCGGCGCTCGCCGCCACGTCCAGCGGGCCGCCCTCGCGGTTGCGGGCGGACATGACCACCATGGCCGGTCGCAACTGCTGGATCCGGTCCAGGGCCCGCAGCCGCCACTGGTCGCATTCCGCGTACGGAACGGTGGTGCCGACCTTGTTGACCTTGCCGAGGGCCGGTCCGCAGTCGGTCTTCGTGAAGACGACGAGCCGCCAGCCCCGCTTGCGGGCGATCGTGTCGACGGCGTCGAACCACTGCTGGGCGTGCGAGTCACCGAACAGCACCATGACCCGGCTGCCGGTCTCGACCCCGTGCCGCTCGCAGCCCCGGCCGATGTTGTCGGAGACGAACCGGCTCGCGGGTGGCACCAGACATCCGCCGTCCCGGGGCGAGCTCGCCGCCGCCCGCGCGAGAGCGGGTGTCAGCTCGCGGGGGAGGACCGTCGGGATGATGCTGTCCCGGATGATCTTCTGCAACTCCGGGACGGTGGCCGTGCCCGAGGCCAGCACGTCGGCGGGCTTGCGGGCGGCCGCCGTACCCGTGGTCTGCGGGCTCGGCAGGTGCGGTGCGACCAGCGCGAGGGCCACGGTCGCCGCGGTCAGCGCGCCGCCCAGGGCGAGCGCCCGGCCGGGGCGCAGCCGC
>NZ_JBEZGQ010000931.1:0-3297 GCF_040650095.1 Actinoplanes sp. NPDC048791
GCGGCGGCCACCTCGACCGCCCGCCGCCGCGCGGTCGCGGGCAGCCGGGCGACTGCGGCCACGAGCAGCAGCGAGAAGGCCAGCAGCAGCACCACGAACCACAGATGTCCGGTCTCGAACTCGTCACCCCGCAGGACGAACGGGAAGTCGGCCGGCGCGAACCGCACATCGAGGAACCGGGGCAGGAACTCCCAGTAGCTCTCGTCGTAGCCGGGCTCGGTCCTGAGCCGCAGCCACGGCGGCACCGGCACGATGGTCAGCGTGGCGAAGACCAGCGGCACACCCAGGCGCAGCAGCCGCTCGACGGCGAAGCCACCCGCCCCACGCCGCCGGATCGAGTGCCGGGCGCCGATGCCCGCGACCAGGAAGAGCAGCGGCATCGCCCACACCACGGCCAGCCCGGCCAGCACGGTCGTGGCGCCGGTGGTCTCCTCGTTCTTGATGTAGTAGTCGTCGCTCGCGTCGAAGACCAGCGCCGCGTGGAAGAACACCAGGCCGTACACGACCACGATGCGCAGGGTGTCCAGTGCCGGGCGCCGTCCGGGTGTGGGCTCGCGGTGGCTGGGTACCGTCAACGCGTGTTCCTCATCTTCGGATTCAAGTCCTCGGACCGCCGGATCGCGGCCCCCACCCTGCTGCACGCCTACTGCGGTGCCACGGTGGCGCAGGTGCTGATCAAACGCACCACCAAGTTCAGCCTCTTCTTCATCCCGCTGTTCCCGGTGCGCCCGGCCCGCTACTTCATGCAGTGCACCAACTGCGGGGTCACCGAGGCGGTCGACGCGCGGCACGTGGCCCAGCTGACGGCCTAGTGTCCAGGCGGGGCGGCGGTGCTGCCGCGCAGCACCAGCTTGGCCGCCGCGTGCTCCACGAGCGGGCCGTCCCGGTCACCGTCGCGCAGGGCCAGCGACATCGCGCGGACGCCGATCTCCTCCAAGGGCAACCGTACGGTGCTCAGCGGCGGCGTCACGTCGACCGAGATGGGCATGTCGTCGAAGCCGATCAGGCTCACCTGCCCGGGCACGTCGATCCCGCGTTCCCGCAGGCAGGCCAGGGCACCCACGGCCATGGAGTCGTTCAGCGCCGCGATGGCGGTCAGTCCCGGATTCTGCTCCAGCAGCGTCGCGGCCGCCGCGGCACCGCCGTTGCGGTCGAAGTCGGCGTAGATCACCTGCTTGGCGCCCAGCCGGTGCCCGTGCTCCTTGGCCGCACGGCGCAGCCCGGCGAGGCGGTCGGTGGTCGTGGTCAGGTGCCGCGGCCCGGCGATGACCCCGATGGCGGTGTGGCCGAGCCGGTAGAGCGCGTCCCCGGCGAGATAACCGCCCGGCTCGTTCTCCGGCACCACGGCGTCACCGGCGTGCTCGTGCCGGCCGATCACCGACACCCGGCCGCCGGTGCTCTGGTAGAGGCGCAGCTTGCCGTCCAGCCGGGCCGTGATCGGCGCGTCGACGTAACCCGAGCCGGCCAGCACGATCGCGGCGGTCTGGTGGGCGTGCAGCAGGTCCACGTAGGCGAGCTCGCGCTCCGGATCGCGGTAGCTGTTGCAGATGATGACCAGCCGGCCGTGGTCGGTGGCGACCCGCTGCAGGCCCCGGGTGATCTCGGCGAAGTACGGGTCCGAGACGTCGTGCACGATGACACCGACGGCGGTGCGGTCGGCCCGGGCCAGCTGCTGCGCGTTGGCGTTCGGGACGAACTGCAGCTCGGCGACGGCCGCGAGGACGCGCTCGCGCAGCGCCTCGGCGACCGGCTTGGGGCTGTTGTTGATGATGCGGGACACGGTCGCGGTCGAGACCCCCGCCCGCCGCGCGACGTCCGCGAGAGTCGCCACGCCGTGAACACTAGTCCATCAGCGGCCGGGGGCAACCGCTTGCCTGGAGTGTCCGCGCGCCGGTAACCTGCCGGGAAAGCGCTTACCTGAGGGGGTCGGCCCATGTCCGCTCGCGTCCCGATCGGGATCGTCATGAACGGTGTCACCGGAAGGATGGGCTATCGCCAGCACCTGGTCCGCTCCCTGCTCGCCATCCGGGAGAGCGGCGGGCTGCCGCTGCGCGACGGCTCCGTGCTCTGGCCGGAGCTGCTGCTCGTCGGCCGCAGCGAGGCCAAGCTGCGGGACGTGGCCACCCGCCACGGCCTGACCGAGTGGACCACCGATCTCGGCGCGGCCCTGGCCCGCCCCGACATGCAGATCTACTTCGACGCCCAGGTGACCAGCGAACGGGAGAAGGCCATCGGGCTGGCCATCGAGGCCGGCAAGCACATCTACACCGAGAAGCCCCTCGCGACCACACTGCACGGCGCGATCGAGCTGGCCCGCGCGGCCGACGCGGCCGGGGTCAAGCACGGCGTGGTGCAGGACAAGCTGTTCCTGCCCGGCCTGCGCAAGCTGGAACGGCTGATCACCGGCGGCTTCTTCGGCCGGATCCTGTCGATCCGCGGCGAGTTCGGCTACTGGGTCTTCGAGGGGGACTGGCAGGCCGCCCAGCGCCCGAGCTGGAACTACCGGGCCGCGGACGGCGGCGGCATCGTGGTGGACATGTTCCCGCACTGGCACTACGTGCTGGAGCAGCTCTTCGCCCCGGTACGCGCGGTCACCGCCCACGTCACCACCCACATCCCCGAGCGCTGGGACGAGCGCGGCGAGCCGTACGAGGCCACCGCCGACGACTCCGCGTACGGCATCTTCGAGCTCGACGGGGGTGTGGTGGCGCAGATCAACTCCTCGTGGGCCGTCCGGGTCAACCGCGACGAGCTGGTCGAGTTCCAGGTGGACGGCACCGAGGGCAGCGCCGTGGCGGGCCTGCGCAACTGCCGGATCCAGCACCGGGCCACCACGCCCAAGCCGGTGTGGAACCCCGACCTGCCGCTGAGCCACTCCTTCCGCGACCAGTGGCAGGAAGTGCCGGACAACGAGGACTTCGACAACGGTTTCAAGGCGCAGTGGGAGATGTTCCTGCGCCACGTCGCCGAGGACACCCCGTACACGTGGGATCTGTGGGCCGGGGCGCGCGGGGTGCAGCTGGCCGAGCTCGGCCTGCAGTCGGCCCGCGAGGGCCGCCGCATCGAGATCCCGGAGCTGGAGCAGTGAGCCGGATCCTGCAACTGCCGGACGGGCCGTTGACCCTTTCCGGAGCCGGTGCCGAGTGGGCCACGCCCGGGGCGCCGTTCACCAGCCGGGTCGCCTACGCCGCGGCCCACGTCGTGGCGGATCCCGCCGCCGAGAACGTGCCGGGCGCGCCGCGGCCTTCCGCAACTGGCTGCGCGACCGCTACGGCGACCTGGGCAAGCTCAACGACG
>NZ_JBEZGQ010000932.1:0-3297 GCF_040650095.1 Actinoplanes sp. NPDC048791
CCGATGCTCAGCGACGCGACACTGGCCGCGGGGGTAGAGGCGGCCCACGCGGCGGCGCTGCCGGTGGTCGTGCACGCGGAAGGTCCGGGCACGGTCGCCGCCGCCCTGGCCGCCGGGGCCGACGTGCTTGCGCACACCCCGTGGACCGAGGCCCTCGACGACGGCCTGATCCGGGACTGCGCGGCCCGGATGACCTGGATCAGCACGCTGGACATCCACGGCTGGGGCACCGCGACGCCCGAGCGCGACGTGGCGCTCGGCAACCTGCGGCGATTCCTCGGCCACGGCGGAAAAGTGCGCTACGGCACCGACCTTGGTAACGGCCCGCTACCGCCGGGGATCAACCCGCGGGAGCTGGGCGCGTTGCTGGAGGCGGGCCTGAGTCCGGCCGACGTCCTGGCCGCCGCGACCGATCCGGATCAGGGTGAACCGGCCTGGCTGCCGGCCGGCCTGGATCTGGAGCCGGCCACCTTCGCCGGCTCACTGGCCACCGCCCGCGTCCTGGGCCCGCACGTGCGGCCGCGCTAGAGCCCGACCGTCTCGCCGGTGGTCGCGCTGTTCCGGGCCGCGTCCAGCACGTCGATGTTGCGGAGCGAGTCCCACGGGTCGACCGGGACCGGCGCCTCCCCGCGGACAGCCGCCGCGAACGCCGGGTAATAGCTGTCCCACCGGCCGCGCTCACTGCGGACCGGCGCACCCGTGGCCCCGCGGTAGAGCCGTCCCCACGCGTGGTCCGGCTCGGCACCCCAGCGCTCGCCCAGGTCGGCAGGGGAACGGCCGGCCTTGAGCGCCGCCTCCTGCCCGTCGATGCCGTCGACGATGTAGGTGCCCGTTGTGCCGCTGACCCGCAGGCGCGGACCCGGCGCCGCCTGCCGCCAGCTGCCCCACAGGTGCGACTCGACGCCGCTCTCGTGGTGCAGGGCCACGAAGACGTCGTCGTCCAGGTCGCCGTCGCCGCGCAGTTCCGCGTACACCCGGGTGGCCGGGCCGAAGAGCAGGTGCGCCTGGTCCACCAGGTGCGCACCGAAGTCGAGCAGCGTGCCACCGCCCGCCGCGGGCGGCTCCCGGTCCGGCGCCCAGCGCTCGAAGCGGGACTCGAACCGGCGGACCTCGCCGAGCGCTCCCTCGCCGATCAGGCGCTGCAGGGTGAGCAGGTCGGAGTCCCAGCGGCGGTTCTGGTAGACGCTGAGCAGCACCCCCGCGTCAGCCGCCAGAGTGGTGACCTCGCGGGCCGCCTCCGCGTCCAGCGCGAACGGCTTGTCCACCACCACGGCCAGGCCGAGCGCGATCGCCTCGCGGGCCAGGGCCGCGTGGGTGGCCGCCGGGGTGGAGATGGTGACCGCTTCGACACCCGCCGCGGCGAGATCGGCGAGCGAGTCGAAGGCGGGCACGTCGGGGTGGCCCTTGGCCAGTTCGGCGCGCCGCTCGGCGGAACGCGTCACCACACCCGCGAACTCGACACCGTCCGCCGCCGCGAGCAGGGGGGCGTGGAAGATCCGCCCGCCCGAGCCGTACCCCACCAGTCCGATCCGTGTAGCCGTCATGGACCGGATCCTACGTCCCGCGATCTTCACCGCTGCCGGGCACCGGACGGCCGGGCCGCTCAGGCGGGTTGCAGCCGGTCGGGGTCGTAGCGCTCGACGCGGTTCTTGCCGTGGGCCTTGGCCGCGTACATGGCCTGGTCGGCGTGCCGGGTGAGCTCGCCGGCGCCGCAGCCCGGGGTGGCCGCGGCGATGCCGATCGAGGCGCCGACCGTCACCGTGGCGTCGGTGAGCCGGGCCGGAGCGACGATGGCGGCACTCACCGCGCGGGCCGTCGCGTCGGCGCCGCTCGGCGTGCTGAGCCCGGTCAGCAGCAGGGCGAACTCGTCGCCACCGAGCCGGGCGGCCACACTGCCGGGCCCGCCCGCGCCGACGATCCGGCCGGCCAGCTCGACCAGCAGCTCGTCGCCGGCCGCGTGCCCGTACGTGTCGTTGACCGCCTTGAAATCGTCCAGGTCGATGAGCAGCAGCGCGACACTGCCCGGCGCCCCGGCCGCCGTCGCCGCGTCCAGCTCGCGGAAGAACTTGTCGCGGGTGGGCAGCCCGGTGAGGTGGTCGTGGTTGGCCCGGTGGTCGAGCTCGGCGTGCGAGACGCAGGCCGCCTCCCCGAGCACCACCTGGTTCGACACCGTACGGAACGCCGCCACGACGTCCTCGGCCACCGGGTTGCGCCCGCCGACCAGCAGATGCAGGTCCGCGGAGAAGGTCTCGACCCGCCAGTGCCGGAACCCGGGCGCCAGTTCCTGGAGCCCGGCCGGTCCGGTCACCGTCGACTCGGGCACGGGCCGTTGCAGCAACGACTCCGGCAGACCGGCCACGGCCTTGATGAACAGCCCCCGCTCGTCGCGGCGCACGATCGCCATCGCGACCCCGGGGGTCAGGGCGACGATGGCGTTCGCCGCTTCCACGCCCAGCCGGCGCACGGCGGTGACCTCGGTCAGGCTGATCATGCGGCTGCCGGTCTGCGCCAGCACCGCGTCGCGGGCGCTGACCCGTTCCTGGTGCCGCAGCGCCAGGTAGATGCCGCGCATCATCGCGCTCGTCAGCACCAGCAGCGGCAGCATGCCGAGCACGGTGGGGGAGTGCCACGAGACGACCCGGCCGAGCGAGACCGGCGAGATGGCCAGGGCGGCCGGGATCGCCGCGAAGCCGCCGACCGTACGCACGATCCACAGGCCCGTCGGGCCGTACAGGCTCAGGGCCAGGGCTACCGCGAAGGCCACCCCGATGGTCGCGAGCGGGTCCCGCAGGCCGGCGCCACCGATGGTGATCAGCACCGGCAGCGTGATCGAGTCCCACCACGGCGCCCGGCCGCGCCGGTGGGTCAGCACGACCGCCACCATCACGAGCAGGATGGCCAGGAACGACGCCAGGTGCCAGCTCGGCGACCGCTCCTCGTTGCCGACCTGGGCCAGGTCCGCGGCCAGCCCGAGACAGCCGAGGATCGTCGCGGCCAGCCGGGTGCGGTCCAGGTTGCCGGCGGGCAGCAGCTGCCTGATGCGGGTCACAGTCACCCGATCGGTGAAAACTTCCGGAATCCGAGCCTTCCCGTGTCGGAAGGTTGACCGCTGCCCACAGCGTGGCCCGCGCCGCGCGACGATCGGAGCCATGGAGCCCGCACAGCTGGACCGCACCCCCTTCGCGGACCTCGACGCCATCCCGCCGGACATGTTCGCCATGCTGGTGGCCGCCCTGGAGGGCATGTCCCGCCACCCGGAGATCCGCCGGGTCCGGCACACCGCGTGGCAGGCCCTGC
>NZ_JBEZGQ010000933.1:0-3293 GCF_040650095.1 Actinoplanes sp. NPDC048791
CGCCGGTCAGCTCGACCGAGCGCACCCGGTCGTCGATCTCCGAGGCGTAGTGCGCCACGATCACCTCGTCGGCCCCGCACGACGCCGCGAAGTCCGCCAGGTAGGCGCGCACCTCGTCGGGCGTGCCGGCCGCCGTGTATTTCGTCATCGCGGCCAGCTGGCGCCCGTTCGGTGAGGCCAGGAACGCGTCGATCTCCGCGTCGGTGAAGTTGGTGCCGACCGCGCCCCGCGAGATCATCGCCCGGGTCCGGGCCCGGTACGCCACCGTCATCTGCCGGACCGCCTCGTCGTGGTCCTCCGCCGCGAAGACGTTCGCGCCCGCGATCACGTACGGCTGCTCCAGCTGCGCGGACGGCTGGAACGTCTCGCGGTAGATCTCCACCGCCTGGTGCAGGTGGGCCGGGGCGAAGTGCGAGGCGAACGCGTACGGCAGGCCGAGCTGGGCCGCCAGCTGCGCGCCGAACAGCGACGAGCCGAGGATGTACAGCGGCACCACCTCGGGCGCCCGGGGCACCGCCTGGACGCCGGGAACGCGGGTCTTGCCGCTCAGGTAGCCCTGGAGTTCCAGCACGTCCTGCGGGAACGAGTCCGCCGACGTGGGGTCACGCCGCAGCGCCAGCATCGTGTTCTGGTCGCTGCCCGGCGCGCGGCCCAGGCCCAGGTCGATGCGGCCGGGGAACAGGGTGGCCAGGGTGCCGAACTGCTCGGCGATCACCAGCGGCGAGTGGTTGGGCAGCATGATCCCGCCCGCGCCGAGCCGGATCGTGTCGGTGTGCGCGGCGATGTAGCCGATCAGCACACTGGTGGCCGACGAGGCGATCGACGGCATGTTGTGATGTTCGGCGTACCAGACTCGCTGGTAGCCGCTGCGTTCGGCGGCGCGGGCGACGGCGACGCTGGCCTCGAAGCTCTCCCGCGCGGCCTGGCCGGCGGTGATCGGGGCGAGGTCGAGCAGAGCCAGGGGCAGGGGAGAGGCAGCCATTCATGAATCCTCCGTCGTGGTGGTCGCCCCGCCAACCGGCGGCGACCAGGCGTGACGACCGCCACGGGAACTCGGCGCCGCGAGCGGACAGGTAGTGGTTGTGAACCCATCCCACCGAGCCCGGATCCGTGCCGGCGATCCCGCGACGTTCGGGCAGCTCTTCTCCGACCACGCGCAGGCGGTGTACCGGCACGTCGTGCGGAGCACCGGCAACTGGAGCGCGGCCGAGGACATCGTGTCGCTGACCTTCCTGGAGGCGTGGCGGCTGCGCGGCAAACTGCGGCCCGACGGTGACAGCGTGCTGCCCTGGCTGCTCGGCATCGCCGTCAACGTGCTGCGCAACAACCGGCGTGCGGCCCGCCGGCACGCCGCCGCGCTGGTCCGGTTGCCACCGGCCGAGGCGATGCCGGACTTCGCCGACGAGCTCGTCAACCGGATGCGTGACAGCGAGCAGCTGGCCGCCGCGACGGCCGCCCTGGACCGGCTGCGGCCGGCCGAGCGGGAGGTGTTCACGCTCTGCGTCTGGTCCGGGCTCGACTACGCGCAGACCGCGGAGGCGCTGGGCGTACCGGTCGGCACGGTCCGGTCCCGGCTCTCCCGGGCGCGGGCGAAGTTGCGGGAGCTCACCGCGGAGCAGGGCCGCCCGGCCCCCGGGCCGGGCAGTGGACAGGAACACCTCGGCCGCACCGAGGCAACCCGATCGAACCAGGAGCACAAGCGATGAAGCAGTCACCACGGCTCGATCCGGCCGAACGGGCCGAACTGGCGCGCCTGCTGCCGCCGCCGGGGGACCCGGAGCTGAGCCGCGTCCGGCACCGCCTGCTCAAGGACGCGTTCCTGCAGCACGTGGCCGAGCCCCCGCCCGTACGGTCCGGTCCTCGGTTCGCCCTGCTCGCCGCGCCGGTCGCGGCCGCGGTGCTGGTCGCGGTGATCATCGGGGTGGCGGTGTTCCACGGTCGGACGGGCAGCGGGGCGACCACCGGCGCGGACTCGCGCGTGGCGGTCGCCACCGGTGACGCGACCGGCGTGGCGCTGCTGATGGACCGGGTGGCCGCGGTCGCGGGCCGGGAGCCGTCGGTGCCGCTCGGCCGGGGCCAGTACGTCTACGTCAGGAGCCGGGTGGCCTGGCTGATGATCAATGGAGATCCCAGCTCCGATCAGCAGGAGATCAGTGCCGCCAACTCCGTCCTCGACGAGGTGCACGACCGGGAGATCTGGCTGCCCGCCACACGGGGCGACGAGGGCCTCATCCGGGAACGGGGCGAGACGTTCGGTCTGTCCGGCGCCGAACCGAACAGTAAATACGCGGAGCTGCCCACCGACCCGGCCGAGCTGCTCAAGCGGATCTACGCCGAGACCGAGGGCCAGGACAGCGGTCCGGACACCGCCGCCTTCGGCTTCCTCGGTGACGCGCTGCGGGAGTCGTTGCTGCCCCCGGCGGTGGCTGCCGCGATCTACCGGGCGGCCGCGCGGATCCCCGGGGTGGTGCTGGTGGCCGACTCGGTCGACGCGCAGGGCCGGCACGGGGTTGCCGTCGCGCGGACCCGCGAGGACGGCGAGCGGCAGGAGTGGATCTTCGACCCGGTCACCTTCGAATACCTCGGCGAGCGTTCGTACCTCGTCCGGGACAGCGAGCTGGGCAAGGCCGGCATGCTCACCGGTACCACCGCGGTCCTGCAGCGGGGCGTCGTCTCCGGCACCGGCGTGCTTCCGCGTTAGCCGGCGACCGGCTCCAAATCTTGATCTTCGCGCAACGGATCGGCAGTATCTTCCACTTGGTGGGACGGTAATCTGCGAAGCAGCCCGTCTCGGGTATGAGCCATCGACGTCTCTCCCGGAAAGGACGGTGTCGACTCATGAAGGTCGGCATTCCGAGCGAAGTCAAGAACAACGAGTTCCGGGTCGCGATCACCCCCGCAGGGGTCTTCGAGCTGAACCGGGCCGGCCACGAGGTGTACGTGCAGGCCGGCGCGGGTGCCGGTTCGTCGATCACCGACGCCGACTACGTCGCTGCCGGGGCCACGATCCTGGCCGGGCCGGATGAGGTGTGGGGCACCGGTGATCTGATCCTGAAGGTCAAGGAGCCGATCGCTGAGGAGTACGGCCGGATGCGTGAGGGCCAGGTCCTGTTCACGTACCTTCACCTGGCGGCGTCCAAGGAGTGCACTGACGCGCTTCTGGACCGCAAGGTCACCGGGATCGCGTACGAGACGGTCGAGTTGCCGGATCGGTCGTTGCCGTTGCTGGCGCCGATGTCGGAGGTCGCCGGGCGGCTGGCCCCGCAGGTCGGCTCCTACCACCTGATGCGCTC
>NZ_JBEZGQ010000934.1:0-3285 GCF_040650095.1 Actinoplanes sp. NPDC048791
CCGCTGGTGGTGCGGGTGGCCGGCGTCCGGCGGGGCTCGATCCGGGTGGCGGCGGTGTCGCGGCTACGGGCCGGACGAGCGGCCGTACGGCTGCCCGAGCGTCCCGCATGACCGGTGGGACGACGGGCCGGGCCCTGACCACTCGGTGTGCGGCGCTGCGTCATCCCTGCCCCTCCCCCGGAGCTCGCCCAAGACCATGGAGTTGCGGCACCTGCCTCTGGACACTATGCCCAGGCGACGCGGAGCCACAACTCCATGATCTGTCGACGCAGCGTTACGCGGTGCGGTAACGCGGGAACGCGCCCGCACCGGCGTACCGGGCGGCGCTGCCGAGCTCTTCCTCGATGCGCAGCAGCTGGTTGTACTTGGCGACGCGGTCGGAACGGGCCGGCGCGCCGGTCTTGATCTGGCCGCTACCCACAGCCACGGCCAGGTCCGAGATCGTGGTGTCCTCGGTCTCGCCGGAGCGGTGGCTCATCATCGTCTTGAAGCCGGCCCGGTGCGCCATGTCCACGGCGTCCAGGGTCTCGGTCAGCGAGCCGATCTGGTTGACCTTGACGAGGACCGCGTTGGCGGCGCCCTCGGCGATGCCCCGGCCGATGCGGGTCGGGTTGGTCACGAACAGGTCGTCGCCGACGATCTGCACCTTGCCGCCGATCTGGGCGGTGAGCGCGGTCCAGCCGGCCCAGTCCTCCTCGTCCAGCGGGTCCTCGATGGAGACGATCGGGTACGTCTCGGCGAGCTTGGCGTAGTAGTTGATCATCTCGTCGGTCGACTTCGGCGAGCCCTCGAAGACGTACGCGCCGTCCTTGTGGAACTCGGTCGCCGCGACGTCCATGGCCAGCACGATGTCGGTGCCCAGGGTGAAGCCGGCGGCCTGCACGGCCTCGGCGATCAGGTCCAGCGCGGCCGCGTTGGTCGGCAGGCTCGGCGCGAAGCCGCCCTCGTCGCCCAGCCCGGTCGACAGGCCCTTCTTCTTCAGCACCGACTTGAGCGCGTGGTAGACCTCCGCGCCGGTGCGCAGCGCCTCGCGGAACGACGGCGCGCCGATCGGGGCGATCATGAATTCCTGCACGTCGACGTTCGAGTCGGCGTGCGCGCCACCGTTGAGGATGTTCATCATCGGCACGGGCAGCACGTGCGCGTTCGGTCCGCCGACGTAGCGGAACAGCGGCAGCTCGGCGGAGAGCGCGGCGGCCTTGGCGACGGCGAGCGACACGCCGAGAATGGCGTTGGCGCCCAGCTCGGACTTGTCGGCGGTGCCGTCGATGTCGAGCATCTTCTCGTCGATCAGGCGCTGCTCGCTGGCCTCGTAGCCGAGCAGCTCGTCGGCGATCTTGTCCTCGACGTTGCTGACCGCCTTCTCGACGCCCTTGCCGAGGTAGCGGCCCTTGTCACCGTCCCGCAGCTCGATCGCCTCGAAGGCGCCCGTGGAGGCGCCGGACGGCACCGCGGCGCGTCCGACCGTGCCGTCGTCCAGGCCCACCTCGACCTCGACGGTGGGGTTGCCCCGCGAGTCGAGAATCTCCCGGGCGACGATCGCTTCAATGGTGGCCATCTGTCGTGTCGCTCCTCATGCTCGTATGGATAGATTCCAGACCGCGACCCTGCGGCCCACCACGGGCTAGAGCGTATCGACCCGGGGTGTCGCCCGTGGCGGCGGCCGGTGAACTTACGCCGCCACATGCCTCAGGCGAGGCCGGAAAATGCCGATCTCGGGTATCGCCATGACTACTACCGTGCTCCTTCCCGATGCCGGCTCGTACGTCGAGATGACCGCCTCCGACGAGCAGGCCTCCCGTGTCCGAGTCGTGCACGCGGAGGGCAAAGGTCTGACACTGTCGGCCCCGCTGGTCGCCGTCCCCGTCGTGGGCGCGAACGTCACCCTGCGCTGGTCGGCGGCCCCCCGCGGCCGGTACGCGCTGACCTGCGCAGTGCTGGCGGTGGCCGAGAACCGGCTGCAGGTGGAGGCCCGAGGCGAACCGCTGGTCGAACAGCAGCGCCACTTCGTCCGCGGCGGTGGCGGCGAGCAGGTGATCATGCACCGGACCGGCTTCCCGGACGCGAACGGCTGGATCCGCGACATCAGCGAACACAGCATGCGGGCCCACTTCGAGGACACCAACGTCCGCGACGGCGAGGACCTGCAGCTGCGCATCGAACTGGGCAGCGAGATCATCGACGTGGGCGCCACGGCGTCGAAGGTCGAACGGCTGGCCCAGCAGGTGCCGCCGGGGCCGATGTCGGTGGAGCTGGTGGCCATCTTCGACGTGACGGAGGCGCAGGCCCGGGTGATCCGCCGGTACGTGATGCGCCAGCAGCTGCTGAGCCGTACCCGGGCCTGAGAACTGGTTTGCGCGCGGTTGCACGCATCGGCAAAGGTGGGTCACGTGCCTGTTCTCAGCCGACGCCTCGCCACGGCCGTACTCATGCTGTGCGTCGCGACGGCAGGCTGCTCGGACCTGGACGAGTCGAGCCAGGGCCTGACCCGCAACGACCTGGTGGCAGACCTGGCGGCGCAGATGACGTCGGCGGCGGACCTGACGTACGAGGCGAACTACCAGCTGCCGGGCGGCGAGAAGGCAACGGTCGCGCAGACCCGGAAACCGGCCCGGACGGCGTACGTGTACCCCGGCGGCAAGGTGACGGTGACGGCGGACGCGACCACGGAATGCCGTACGGCAAAAACAACGACATGCACCCTGATGGCGCCGTCAACCGCGGCGAGCCCGGCCCCGGCCAAGGTCTTCGAGGGCGCGGGCGAGAGCGGCCTGGTCCCCCCGGCGACGGTGCTGGCCCTGCTGAACGCGGCGGTGCTGGACAACGACGTGGAAGTCGACCAGCACGACACAACCATCGCGGGACGGCACGCGACGTGCGTCCAGCTCCGGGGCGTCGACGACGCGGCGGCCCGCGACTTCACCACGTGCATCACCAATGAGGGGGTGCTGGGTAGCTTCGACGGCATCCTCAACTCGACCCGGGTGGAGGTGGCGATGACCCACTATTCGGAGGAGGTCGAGGAGGCGATGTTCGACCTGCCCAAGTCCGCCAAGCTGGTGGACCGCCGGGGCCGGTAGTCCGGGGGGGTCCGCTGAGCCGGCGGCTCACGGTCGGCTGGATCGGCCTCGGGCGGGAGGCGGCCGCTTGATCTTGGCGGCGGCGGGCTGGCCCTCGGCGGCGCTCACGGACGACGAACTGCTCGACACACCGCCTGTGACGCGGCCCGGCGCGGCCCGGCCCGGCGCGGCCAGGCGCGGCCAGGCGCGAGCGCGGCGCAGCCCG